>RPQS01000080.1 GCA_003818605.1 Candidatus Zhuqueibacterota bacterium
ATCGCGTTGCGGCGGCGGAATCAACGGCTCGGCCTTCTGCCAAAAGGCATCGATAATACCCCTGGTTTACGGGACATCGTCTCTCCTTGTGCGATGTTCCTAACATACGAAAACCCGCTCCTCCCTGTCAAGAATTATTTTGGGATAGGCTCGCAAGGGGGGTCTACTCAAATAAAACACAACGAACGGACCGTATCAGTCCGCTCGTATATTATATGTCCTACGGGGAACGCACCATTTTTAACATGATATTTCGCGATAGTTTGTATTGACTTTCATGGTTAAGCCGCATATATTGAGCCTTTACAATCCACCACAGAATCCGACAATTTACGTGAGGGAACCGATCATGATGGATGTTGCGATCCGCCGCGAAGAAGAGGTACTGATTCTTGCATTGAAGGGAAAGCTTATTGGTGAACCCTATTCCGCAAAATTCACAGAGGCTGTAAAGAACGCGATTGAGAATAAAGTACAAAAAATTGTGCTGGATTGTGAAGGTGTAGACTGGATCAACAGCACCGGCATCAGCATGTTATTGTCTGCGCGTGAAAAGCTGCAGCTTGCCCATGTGAAAATGCGGTTGTCCGCCATCAATAAGTCCATGGAAGGTGTTTTCATCATGAGTAAGCTGGACAAAGTTTTCGAAATCCATCCGACTACGGATGCGGCCATTAAAAGCTTTGCCTGACGGATCGTGACGATCCCCGCGAGGTTGCTAATCACTGCTTATAAGTCTAAGGCTTCTCATTTTCTTCAATTTTCCTGCCCCTCTTGACAAACGGCTCTTCTTAGTATATATTAAAGCCATGCAGAATCTGTCCAGAAATCTTTGTTGCGTGTGTTGTACCGTCACCCCGGAGGGTGAAGGATAGCGCACGCATTTGTTTGAACTGAGCTTAGGCTGCAAACGCTAACCCCCTTCACCCTGCTGTGAAGGGTTTTTTATTGGTTCGACTTTAAGAATGCATGTCTGGTAAGAACTTTGCACGGATGAGATTGAATTAGATAGAATGTTGAAGGATCACGACCTATGAAACCATCGCGCGAAAAACGACGGCTGAATTCGGTCCTCGATGCTATCGGCAACACGCCGCTGATCCGCTTGAACCGCGTGGCCAACGGACTCGATTCGGAAATATGGGTGAAGGCCGAATATCTCAATCCCGGCGGCTCGATTAAAGATCGCATTGCCGTCCGTATTCTGGATAAGGCTCTGCGTACGGGAGAACTCCAGCCGGGCGGTACCATTGTAGAGAACACCTCCGGCAATACCGGAGCGGCTATCGCGATGGTTGCAGCCGTTAAGGGCTACAAGTGTATTTTCACCATGCCCGATAAAATGAGTCAGGAAAAAGTCAACGGCTTGAAAGCGTTCGGCGCGAAAGTCGTGGTCACTCCCACCAACGTTCCACCCGACAGCGCGCAGAGCTACTATGAAACCGCCAAGCGCATCCATCGCGAAATCCCCGGCAGCTTTTACGTCAATCAATATCACAATCCCGCCAACACCGAAGCTCACTATCAAAGCACAGGCCGCGAATTGTGGGAACAGACCGAAGGACAGATTACGCACTACATAGCCGGACTCGGCACGGGCGGCACGTTTTCGGGAGTCGCGCGCTATTTAAAGGAGCGCAATCCGAAGATTCGCTGCATTGGCGTGGATCCCTTCGGCAGCGTGTTCTATCACTATTGGAAGACCGGACGATTGGGTGAGGCGTTTGTCTACAAAGTGGAAGGCATCGGCGAGGATATGCTGGTCGGCAACATGGATTTTTCACTGGTGGACGATATCATTCAGGTGAGCGATGCGGCCAGCTTTAACATGGGCCGCAGGCTCGCGCGGGAGGAAGGATTGTTCGTGGGAGGTTCATCGGGTGCGGCGGTGTTCGGTGCCATAGAAACCGCTTGCCGCGCGCGAAAGGATTCCGTGATTGTGGCCATGCTGCCCGACAGCGGCAGCCGTTATCTTTCCAAAATGTACAATGACGAATGGATGCGGGATAATCAATTTCTCGACAGCGAATCTCCCTTAGGCTGCGTGCGCGATTTGCTTGCGCAGCGCGAAACGCGCGAACTCATCGCCGCGGAAAAAAGTGAAACGGTGGATGAGGTCATCGCGCGCATGAAAGCGTACGGCATTTCGCAATTGCCCGTGATCGAAGCGGGCCGCGTGTTAGGTGTGATTCAGGAAGCGGACTTGCTTCGGTTCATGCTCTCCGGCGCGGGATTTCCCGGCTCGGGAATCGAAACGATCATTCACAACGACGTGCCGCAGGTTACGGAAGAAACTCCGCTGGATGACGTATCTCTGATCTTCACCCGTTCGCCGCACGAGGCCGTGCTGGTCACCGACGGCACAAATCCGATGGACATCATCACCAAGATTGACCTGATTGATTACCTCACCAAGGCTATTCCGGAAGAGGAGACGGTGCTCTGAAAGGATGAAGGATGACGCGGAAATGATGAACGCTGAATGATGAATGATGAATAAAGAGATTTTTGCTGTGGCGACGCGCCAGAGTAATAATCCATCCCGGTGGCGACTCTCCAGAGTCGCCTCTCTTTTGGGATGACAGGGAGCAATTCATCATTGCCGCTCGGGAGAGCGACAACGGCGAGTAGAGAGAAGGCAAGGGGTTTAAAACCCCTTGCCTTTCATTTCCGCCGAGGAGGGTTTCTAAACCCTGCCGTAATTTGATTGGCTGTAGGGGCACGATATATCGTGCCCGCTATTTCTTTCCCTCCGCTTGCGGGGGATACTTCAGCTTTCCGCTTTCAGATTTCAGCTTTTATCTGATCAGCAGCATCTTCTTCGTCACTGCAAACCGCCCGCCCCAGACATCAGGACTATTGCGACCGCGTCTTTAAAGAGACAATCAGCAGAATTAAACCCACGAGAGCAACCGCCAACCCGAGTGGACCAAGAACGATGGCCGTTTTATAGGTATCGCTGGCCATGCCAAACGCGTCGGCAACTTCCCCCATCTTGTGATTGGATGTGTATGAAAAGCCCCAGATCGCGCTGATTCCACCGGCAAGAAGCAGAAGAATTCCCGTAATCTTCATGACGAACCTCTCTTGTTAACGAGTTCTTTCCATCTGTCATTCCGCACATCGCGTCCCTTCACTTCGTTCGAGGGCAGGCTTCGTGGGTGTCCGGAATCTTTTCTGATTTCCCCTGCTCGCGGTGGGATGAAAGGGGGGCTCTTCTCACTGTCATTCTGTTTCCCGTCTTCGGGGAACAGAATCCCTCTCATTATCGGCGAGAGGGATTCCGTTCGAAGACGAACGGAATGACACGCAAGTGTGCCGAGGCGGGTGTGTCACCCGCCCGCGATCTTTATTTCATCAGTACTACTTTACGCGTGGCATGAAACGCGTTTGCTTCCATGCGCACGAAGTAGATACCACTCGGCAAGTCGTTCGCATTGAAGGTTACGGCATAGCTGCCCGCCTCGCGGTTTTCATCCGTGAGTGTGCGAATCCATCTTCCGGATACATCGTACACATCCATCCGCACATTTCCTGCTTCCGTAATCGAGAACGAAATCGTCGTGCTCGGATTGAACGGATTCGGATAGGCGGACAGCGAATAATCCGAAGGAAGCTCCGCCGCACTGGTCATCGTCGCGCTCCGCATCATCTCCCGGTGTTCAGTTCGCGTGCCGGACATATCCACGTCGGCCAGATAATACCAATAGGTTTGTCCCGCCGTCACGTCGCGATCCAGATATTCGTACCTGTGCTCCGTTGCCGAGTTCCCCTGCGACGCCAGCGTTGCGATGCGGCTGAACTCGCCCGTTTCCGAATTGCCGCGCATGATCTCGAAGAAGTCGTTATTGGTCTCGGAGGCCGTGTTCCACTGAAGCTCGATTCCCTCTGGTAACACTCCTGCACTCAAGCTCAGAAGCTCGACAGGCAGTGGGCCGTCTATCGTGCCGTTGCTGTCACCCACCGCCCATGTTACTTGCGCTGCGCAGTTCGGGTGCGAGAGCCAAAAGGTGTCTATTGTTCCTGATGTGAGTGGTGTTGAGGCGATAAAGATGATTGAATCACCATTGTTGCTGTCGCCGTTCGGTAGCATGGCCCATCTCGTTGCAGCAGAGCCGGACAGACTGCCGATTGTTCCAGGACAGAAGTTCGTGAATGCAAGGCTGTTCATGGTTCCCTGTACATGAACGAGTCTGTAACCCCAAACAGGAGGACCGGCATCGATCACTTGCACGAAAGCTTTCGCCCGGCTATCGGGCGCGAATCTTATAAAGTAAGCGTTACGCCAGTCGGCTCCGAAGGATTCGGCGTATCCAGCCACAATGTATCCACCATCCCTCGTCTGCTCGACTGAGCAACCGACGTCGTGCCTGTTGCCGCCAAGAATCCATGACCATATTAGATTACCGGAATTATCGACCTTAATTGTGTAGACATCATCTGCACCGGTGCCGAATGAGTTCGACCAACCGGTCGCTACATAACCCCCGTCGTAAGTTTGCCGAACAGACCAGGCCTGCTCATAACGGTCTCCGCCATAGGCGCGAGCCCATGTCATGTTTCCCGCTTGGTCGGTCTTGACCAACCAGAAGTCAATGTACAGACCCCCATAGGTATAGGTGCTGCCGCCTAAGATGTAACCGCCATCGAGTGTCTGAGCAACTGAAAAGCACTGCTCTCCTTGTCCGCCGTAGGCGCGCGTCCATGTGGCTTGTCCTACGCTATCGAGCTTGGTGAGAAAGAAACCGTTGTTTGTGCCCGCGACGACATAGCCTCCGTCTGTGGTCGGCTGCATCTCCTTAATTGAACCTTCGAGATTCCGACTCCAGACGGGATCACCGTTGCAATTCAGTTTGCGGATCGCAGGGGTACCCTTTCCAGCGACGACGAACCCGCCATCTGATACTTCGCACACTGACCAATCAGAATCCCAGACAGCTCCCGGATAAGTGCGCTGCCACAAAACGCCCCCGAGACTGTCTGTTCTTACGAGTAGCAGGTACCATTCTTGAGCAGGATTGTAAATGCATATGGACACGCATGCAATGAACCCGCGATCCGTGGTCTGTTTGACGGACGAAACAAGCGAAACATAGTCGTTTTCGTTCGTGGGGTAGCTGCGCGTCCATTCAACGTCACCAAGTGAGCTGAGCCTAATCAGTGTCAAGTTGGTGCTCCATTGACCCTCTCCAATATAGCCGGATGCGATATAACCACCATCGGAAGTCTGCTGCACACAGTGCACTCCCATGAGGGAATATGTCCGTCCAACCATTTTTGTCCACAGCGTATCCGGTGCTTGGGCAAATGATGACGCTACTGCGGTCAAGAACAAAGAGATCACAAATATTGTCTTCATGATTGATTTCCTTCAGGCAAGATTGCGAACAAACTTGGACTATGTTTAATATAGTGGCTGGCACCCTCCAAAAGCAACACCCTTTTCCAAACCCAAACAAAAAAGGGCTTTCGCCCTTTTGCCGCACAAAGTGTAACAATTTTTACGCACTTGTTACGGCGTTAAGTCCATAAAATCTAAACGTAACAGCGTGCGAATACTGTCTCCTAATGTTACAATATCAGTGACCCATCGCTACGACCAGAACGGTGACAATGCCTCCCGTTTGGCGAAAGAATGTGAATACGACACGGCGGGATGGAACCCGCCGCCTAATCAAATGGTTCGTTCAGATTCCGGGCAGATCGGGGGATCTGCCTCGGCGGAAAAGAGAGATTCCGGACGCCCGACAAGCGGTGTCCGGAATGACAGAAAAAGATCGTGCGGGGTAGGGACACCCCGCACGGCGAAAAAGTAGAGAGAAGGCAAGGGGTTTAAACCCCTTGCCTTTCATTTCCGCCGAGGAGGGTCGCTGACCCTCCCGGAATCATTTAGCCGAATCGCTTACTTGTGGCCGGGGCAGGAACCGCCGGATCCCATTGCACCCTGATGGCCTGTGCACTTGGACGGATCGCACTTGGTTTGCGCACCCTGATGGCCGGGGCACTTGGACGGATCGCACTTCGTTCCGCACTTCGCAGGATCACATTTGCCCGGAGGGCACTTCGAGGGATCGCACTTGCCGTCTTTATGACATTTCGCCGCCACATCGCAGACGCCGTCCTTGTTGGCATCGGTGAAGTTCGCGCAGTTCGATGCGCAAGCTTTTGTAGTCGTGCTCGCTTGATTGGTAATGGCGTAAGCGGCAAAGGCAGCCAATGCAATCGTAATAGCAGCAGCGATGATGATCAATGAACGCTTCTTCATGCAGTCGTCTCCGGAATTATCGTGGAATGGTTGAATTTTTCATATTGGGGTTGATACAGACTCCATCCCCGCAGCCGCAGCGCTGGCGCATCATGGAAAACAATTTCCGCTGCTGTTCGGGATTGAGAATTTGTTTTTCAAACATCAGGTGCTCGACCACCAGAGTCTGCATTTTCCGTTGAATGTCGAGAATACTGTCCTGCTTGGCGGCCAGAGCAATATTGTCAGTCGCAGGAACGGCGATGAGGTCAATCAGTTCGCCGCGCAACTCTTGTGCTCGCAGGCAGAGAATTTGTGTATTTTTGCGGTACGCTTCCTGTCGCGGTTCCATTTGCTGCCTTTGGGATTCGCTCGTACCTAATTCCCGATGGATCGTGCAATCTTCACAATTGCGCGGAGTTGTATCTTTTACTTCATGCGCCAATTGCCGCGGAAGGACGCGCGCCGCCCACACGGATACGAACGCGATATTCAGAACAACGGAGAGCGCAATCAAGACCGGTTTGATTTTTTGCCACATGATTACTGCTCCCCTCCATTGGAAGTGGTCAGCAGATCAAGATAGGCTTGCTCGAGTGAACCGTCAGGCGCTCCGGCAAAGCTGTTCAGGCCGTAGTCTACGACAGGTTCCAACGGCCGCGAAGTTGCCTGCGTGATTTTCAGACTCATCAGCGTGCCCAAAGCAAACGTAACCACTAAAATGAACGAAGCGGCCGCTCTTAATGGAACCGAGGCTTCCCGCCACCAGACCATAATAGCTGGCATGCGGTGTATCTTGGAACGGGCCGATCTGTTGCGGACGGCTGCTTGAATCTGTGCGGTAAGATCCGTCGGGACAGGCAGTGCCGGAACAGACACAAGCAGATTAGACAAGCGTTGGGCTTGCAGAGCGGATTCACGACAAGCCGGACACACGCGCAAGTGTTCTTCAACCGTCTCCCGTTCTTTCGGGTTCAGTTGACCGTCCGCATAAGCCGTGAGTTTTTCCTGAATTCTTCCGCAGTCCACTTTTATCTCCTTCGATGATCAAACGAATCAAATTACCCAAACCCCCGACCTTCAGCCGATCATTCGCGCAGCCACTTTATCAGCAACGTTTCCAAACGTTTGCGGCCGCGGGACAAGAGCCTTTCCGCAGCCTTTTCGGTTATATTCAGAGCTTCCGCAATCTCCGTATAGCCGCATTGTTCATAGTAGCGCATGATGATGGCCATGCGCTGGGAATCCGGAAGCTGTAGGAGAGCCTGCCGCACAGCAATAGCCCGCTCCTGCAAGAGGAGGTTTTCCATTGCCGACGGGGTGGGATCAGGCAAATCCGGCAAGTTTTCAACCGGAAGAGGTTTTTTGCGGCGGGTGCAGTCAATGCAGAGGCGGCAGACGATGCGGAAAAGGTAGGTCCGGAATTGTGCGGTCGGTTGATAGCGGGAAGCGGCATCCCAAATTCGCAAGAAGGCATCCTGCACAACATCGCTCGCCGCTTCGGAGTTCTCCAAAAACCGCACGGCAACATTCCACGCGGCTTGCTGATGGCGGAGGACAATTTCATCGAACGCGCGCGCATCGCCCAGCCCGGCGGCTTTCATCAATTGCTCGTCGGAGACCGGACTGTTGCCGATGTTTTCTGCCGGAGTTGGGATCAAGGTTATCTATAAATGGAAATTTGCGATAGCGAATGTACCAAGTTAATAAACGCAGAAGCCGTCCGCAACCCCCGCAATATGTGAAACGGGCGATCCCTTCGGATCGCCCGCAAACTTACAGGAGGCAATAAAGCTATTTTTGCGCTTCATTCTTTTTATCTTGCCGCGAGGTCTGTTCTTGGGGCGGTTTTTTCTTTCCGAAGAAGATCGAGCCTAACTTTTCGCCTTCTTCCTTGAACCTTTTTAGATACCGCCGCGCCCACGCGTACTCGGTGGCTAAGATCGCCATTCCGCCAATGACAAACGGAATGCCCGGTCCGGGCAACACGAGCAGCAGCGCTCCTAATGCCAACACGCTGAAGCCGAGTATGATGCGCACCCAGCGTAGGGCTTTTTCGTACGGAGTGCGCGGTTTTCGATAGCGGATTACGGGCACGGTATAATTCAGTCGCGCGTCAGACTGCGGGCAATGACCATTCGCTGAATCTGATTGGTCCCCTCGTAGATCTGCGTGATTTTGGCATCACGCATATATTTCTCGATGGGATAGTCGCGCATGTAGCCGTAGCCGCCGAAAATCTGCACCGCATCTGTCGTGACTTTCATGGCCACATCCGAAGCCAGCAGCTTGCACATCGCCGAGACTTTTCCAATATTTTTCTCTCCGGCATCCACGTTGCGGGCGGCCAGATAGAGCAGCGCGCGCGCGGACTCAATGGCCGTGGCCATGTCCGCCAGCATGAATTGAACGGCTTGCAGACTGATGATGGGATGGCCGAACTGCACGCGGGTTTTCGCATAGTCCAATGCCAAATCGAACGCTCCCTGCGCAATGCCCAACGCCTGCGCGGCTACGCCGGGCCGGGATTTATCTAAAGTCTTCATGGCAATCATAAAGCCTTCGCCTTCGCGTCCGAGCAAATTCTTGGCAGGCACGCGGCAATCTTCAAAGATGATCTCCGCTGTCGAGGATGCGCGGATTCCCATCTTGTCTTCTTCTTTACCGACTTTAAAACCGGGGAAGCTCTTTTCAACTACGAAGGCCGCTGTTCCGCGTGCGCCGCGGGAAGGATCCGTTACGGCGATTACCGTAAACACGTCAGCCACGGAACCGTTGGTGATAAAAACTTTAGTGCCGTTCAGAATGTATTCGTCGCCCTTCTTTTCAGCGCGCGTCTTCATGGCACCGGCATCACTGCCCGCTCCGGGTTCGGTGAGGCAGAAGGCCGCGAGTTTTTTGCCCGCTGCAAGCGTCGGCAGATAGTGCTGTTTGAGCTCCTCTGTTCCACCGATCAGCATAGGGAACATGCCCAAAGATGATGCGGCAACCGAGAGGGCAATGCCGCCGCAAGCTTTGGATAACTCCTCGGTGATGATCGTGAGTTCCATGATTCCCAAACCCATCCCGCCGTAATTTTCAGGCACGCACGCGCTGAATAGTCCGGCTTCGGCAAATATTTTAACCAAGTCCCAGGGGAACGTCCCGTCCCGGTCGTGCTGGGCGGCTACAGGCTTAACTTTCTCAACGGCAATCTGGCGCACCAGATCCCGCAGAGCCATTTGGTCTTCGGTCAAAAAATAGTCCATCAGGTCCTTCCTTGGTTTGTCATGTAAAGTAACATCTGAAATGTAGGAATATCAGACCGTAAAAGCAATAACATAAATTATAAGGTCGCAATCCTGTTTTTCTTGATATTACATAGGGATGTGCGTATATTTCTAAGGTTTGAAAACAACACAGGAGGACTTATGTACTGGCTATATCGCATCTTAACGGTTATTGTATCGGCGGCGGGAGTCATTATCGTGGGTAGAACAATTGGATATCTGGCCATGCTGGGAATCACTCTGATGATCTTAGGCGCGATGAGTTCCGTACTTGGCTGGAAACGGATGTTTAAGAATCCCGTGGAATCGTAAGAATCAGCGGATTTTTCCGTACAAAACGCCCCGCCGGAAGCGGGGCGTTGTTGATTTGGAATCAGATGAATGAAACGCGCGCTATTTCAGCAGCATCATCTTCATCACCGTGGAATAGCTGCCCGCCTCTAATTTGTAGATGTACAACCCGGAGGGCAGATCGTTTCCGTTGAAGAAAACCGCATGTTCGCCCTGCGGTATTAGTCCAGCCGCCAATACGGCAATCTCGCGGCCCGTGACATCGAATACGGTTAACCGGGTGTTGCTGGTTTCGGGCAGCTTGAACTGAATGACCGTTCCGCTGTTAAAGGGATTCGGATAGTTCTGCAGCAACGCGTATTCGGTGACGACGGTAGTCGGAGCGAGCGGCGTGGCGGTGATAACGGGTTCCTGAACGTCCCGGTTTCCGTTGGCATCCACCGCGACCAGCCGGTATTCATACGTCACACCGTTCAGCAGATTGCGGTCTATATGCGAGTAGTCATGCCGAACGGCGCTGGCTCCGGCACCGGGAGTCTCGCCCACATAGGCAAAGGTCGCATCTCCGGAAATCCGCCGTTCGATTTCGAACTTGCTGTT
The DNA here is from genome assembly GCA_003818605.1 of Candidatus Zhuqueibacterota bacterium. Taxonomy (GTDB): domain Bacteria; phylum Electryoneota; class RPQS01; order RPQS01; family RPQS01; genus RPQS01. The sequence goes on from RPQS01000080.1 coordinate 10,405, forward strand.
GTTGTTTTCGGTGGCCGTACTCCAATAGAGTGTGACTATACGATGGCCCGGAGTTGCTGTAAAAGAAAGCAGTTCCACCGGCAATTGATCTTCGAAGATCACGCAATAGCATACCGGCTGCCGGTAACCGCAGGAGTATTCAAACCGCAAATACCAGATTCCGTTGCAGAAGATTTTGTCCCAGACATAGCAATTCGGATCCGGGACAAGGCATTCGGGATCATAGCAATTGGGATGCTGCATCAGGCAGCCTTCCAAAATACGGAAAACCGGCGGACCGGGCAACGTGCATCCGAGGGGAATCCAATACACGTCATGGCAGACTTTAAAGCAGAACACGTCTCCGATATTCATGATGGAGGGAAGGCGAATGTCGGCGGGCGGGCAGGCGCCGGCCAGATACAACCGTCCGTCCGCTCCCACACACACATTGTCCCGACAAGTTAAATCGGGAAGATCGGGGTTTTCGAAAAGAACATTAGCTACCAGAAAAAAACAATCGCCCGGCATGAATTCACCGGGCAACACGTGTGAACGGAAGGTTTGGACTTCGAAAAAGATGTCGAAGAAACTTTCGGCCGGAAAGTCATAAAGGGCTCCCGGCGGATCGGAACTGTAATAGATCGTGCCGGCCGAGTGGCACGCGGCTTCGTTGGTCCACATGGAGACAGTATAATACTGTCCCATGTCACAGGGGCGTTCACCCTCAAAGGCGCAAAGGAGATTGACGCAATGTTGCTCGCCAAGGCACAAGGTTGTTAAGACCAGCAACGCCAAGCAGACAAAGATTGTGCGGAGAATCATGAGAGATACCTCCCGTAAAAAATTTACACCTTGCTCAAACTAAAAGGGGCGGTTTTGCCCGCTCCAAGGTGTAGTCGTTCCGGTGTGAAAGCTCCTTTCCGATTGAGTTGTCGTGAAAAATGACTCAAAAGCGAAAAATATTTTCTTTCTTGAATAGTATACATGGGAAACAAGGCAGAGTCAAGAGGCTTTTCCGATTCTATGAGTTTTTACCGGTTTTGCGAAGGAAACCGCGCATACCTAACACACCGTGAATCGGCTATTTTTTACAGGTGTTCAATGCCGCCGGTTTATTCCGGTTGGTATGCCTCTCCAAGTAAAAACCCCGCAGCGTCCGGGGTTTTGTCTTTTCTCTCTCAAGTTTCAGATCTTGAGTTTCGGTCTCGGCGATAAGTTCACCAGAACAATTCCGATTATAACCAGCGCGCCCCCTGCAAAAACGTGCCAGCTTGGTTTCTCCCCGAGTAAAACAACACCAAGTGTGACCGCCGTGAGCGGCAGCAAGTAGGTCACCAGAGACGTGCGCGTGGAGCCCCACGTGTTGAGTAGATAATAGTAAGCGTAGTAGGCCAATCCCAATCCGATCACACCCATCCAAGCACAGGCCAGCCATGTCATCGGCAAACGTGGAACGGCTAAGGGCGATTCGATTATCGGAGCGACAATGGCCAGCGCAAGGACCGCCGAGGTAAGCGAGACCGCCGTAGTTTGCAAGGGATGCTGTCCCTTGAGCACACGGCGGGCGAAGACATTCGAACAGCCGTAGCAGAAGGCCGCCAGCAGCACGGCTAATTGACCCCAAAAACTGCCGGACCAACCCTGCGGGTGCATGTCGCGAATGAGAAGAATAACCGCTCCGGAAAAGCCGACCAGCAGGCCGATCGCTTTGGCGCGTGTGAAGCGATCATCATGGAGAAATTGATGCGCGATGATAATTGTCCATAGCGGCATGGTGCTGTTGAGGAGGCTCGTCAGTCCGGAATCAATATAGAGTTCAGCCCACGTAATTAAGGTAATCGGCAGCGCGGAATTCACCAGTCCCAACAGGAGCGTGGCGGCAAGTTTTTTACGGTTTCTGTCTATCGGAATCCGCATTGCCCAGACGATTAGCCAGGCGGACAATGCCCCGAATAAAAACCGCCATAAGACAAGCGTAAGAGGTCCCACCTCTAACAGCGCGACCTTGATCCACATAAAAGACGTTCCCCACGCGAGAACGCCGACAAATAAAAACGCAAACCATTCTTTCCAGCGACTCACCCAACCATCCTTTCATCCGGCACTGACAACCGCTACACATTCAACCAGAAGGTTGCCTTAATCAAAAAAATATTGTCTGAATCGGCGCGGAACAGACGGTCGCACGAGCGATTCCAATCAAAGCGGCCGCGATCTTCGTCATCCGACCGACCGTGCGTCCACACAAAATAAAACGTCGAACCCGGACGATATTCCCAACGTAAAATAATATTGCCGCGCAGGGAGCGGTAATCAAAATCGGGATTGTCGAAGGTAAATGTTTCCGCCGGGCCGTCGCCGTCCGGATCAATCGTATATTGGTTCGAGGATTCATCAAACTGGACGTCCGATCCCGGATAGGTGTAAAAATCAAAGCTTCGCGGCTTGGAAAGTTCACGAAAGTCACTGTAGTCCGCCGAGGAAAAATACGGCTGCGCGTAGAGCTGCAGACTCAGCTTCGGAGTCAACGTGTAATTGATGCGGAAGGACGCATAGAGATCGGTTTCGTTCATGGCCGAAAACACGTAGCGTTTTCCGTACGTGTTCACTGCCGTGGGATCATCGAACACATCCACCCACTGCACCCACAGCCGCGAGAGGTCGAGACCGGGAGAAAGCGACAGACTGAAATTATCGGCCGGTTTCCACTCCACGGATGACCAAACGCTGTGGGTCCAGTGATCCGAGGCCACAATAAAACGACTGGTTCCCGCTCCGAGCACGACCGGTTTGCGGCTGTCAGTGTTCACACTGACCGACGCTTCCCAACCTGCCCGGTTCAAAGTGAGTGGTCCGCCGCGCGTTCGCGTGTTGTTGATTGTTTGCGGAATCAAATCGCCCGCAAGATTCAACGACCAATAATTGAGAAATTGCAGGTAAGTGCCGTACCAGAGACCTAATGCCGTATTATTTCCCATGAAATCATAGTTGGTCCACGACATGGCCGATAGATCGGCATAGCGGGTCCACTTGGTCGGATCGGTCCAGCGGTAGCCGCCGCCGAAGTGTGTGTTCACTACGTCCGCGCGGGACATATAACCCAGATCGTTGTTTTCAAACCCGGGACTGATGACTCCGACGGCGGTGTTCAGCATCCACGGCCCTTTTTCCTTGTTGAGCATGAGTCGTCCCGCCCAACCGGAAAGAGAGGCTGCATTGCTATCCACCTCAACGTGTGACGCATCCGGCCGCTGGAAATAGTGGCGGGAGGAGCGTTGCAATTCTATCATGCGTTCGCTATTGCCGCGAACATGACTTGCGCCCAGCCATCCGGTCAACACATAGGTGCGATTGGAATCCAGAAAAGACCACCCGTCCGCACCTCCCATGAAGGCATCGGAATTAATCTGATCTTTGAGTTCCTGCTCATCGAAAAAGCGGTGCGCGGTGGTGAAGATTCCGCCGAGGCCGCGAAATCCGTTGCGAATCTCTTTCTGCGCACGCGTCACCGAATAATAGGTAAACGGTTCCACCTCGACTTCCGATTCACGGCCTTCATATTGAATTTTCGCATGCTCGCGCATGGTTACAGCATGCAGGCTGCCGATATTCCAATCACCCTTAAGCTTGCCCGTGATCTTCCCCGCGCCTAAAATGTGCGCGCCCTCCGGTTCCTTCGCAAAATCGTTATCCGGCAAATCGCCTTGCGGCGTTCGTCCGATCCGGCGGCTGTAAAAATGGGTCGGCGCCGGCCAATTGGAACTCCAGTAATTTGTTGCCCCGCCATATCCGAACTCGAACGTTGTGGCTCCTTCCAGAAAGAAAGGCCTTTTCTCCTGAAAATAGGTTTCCACGTCCGAGAGATTGACCACAGCCGGATCCACTTCCACCTGCCCGAAATCCGGATTCACGGTTGCGTTCAACACCAGATTGGGACCAAGACCCAGCTTGAAGTCCGCGCCCGCCGCCGGAGTGTATTCCGAACCGTCATGGAACGGATCGCCATCCTCGGCTTTGGAATAGGCCGCCTTGCCGCGGACATACGGCAGCACTTCAAAATAGTGCGGCCGTTTGAGATTTTCCAGTCCTTCGAGATGCCAGAACCTCGAAACAAATCCGCTCTCCTTGCGCGGCGCAAAATTCAATAAATCCTCTTCGTTGCGGCGCGCGATATAGCGTTTGAAATTCACACCCCAGATCATCGGATTCGCGTCAGCAAATCGAAGTTGCGAGAACGGAATCCGGAATTCCGCGGTCCAACCTCCGTTGAACCGTGCCGCTGCGCCTTCCCAGACGCCGTCCCACGAACCGTCTCCCCATGTGTCATTGTAACGCACTCCGTCCAAACAGGTTCCTGCGGCGTTGACGGCGAAATAATTGCCGCTGCGATGGTCGTGGTAGGGATCGAGATTGACAGTGAATACGTCGGTTTCCACGTCCACGTCCCGCCGCACCAGTCGGGCATGGATTGAATCTGGTGCAGTATCATGCAGCCGGGCACAGACATATAATGCGTCGTCGTCATAGAGCACGACGACTTCGGTTTTCTGCGTCGGCGGCGTCAGTTCATCCGGATTTTTTTGCGTGAAATGCGAGACAATCACGCCCAACCCCCAGATCGCTTCGTCCGGGATGCCGTCAATTTTCGGCGGTGTGTTGATTCGCGTGGCGATAACCCGTCCGGAATCCGGAAGGACCGAAGCGGCAAGAACCGCCGCGGGCGACCAACATACCAGGATGACAAACAGGGCGAGACGTTTCATGTGTACGTTAGGGCTGCGTTTTAAAAATCGGCGAAACCGCGAAAAACCGGGGCTACATACTCAGCCAGTAAGTGGCTTTGATCATAAAAATGTCGTCGGGATCCGCGTCAATCAAGCGATCCATGGAATGATCCAGATCGAACTCACCGTTCATTTCGTAATCCTGACGTCCATGAGTCCAGACGAAGTAGAGGCTGGAACCGGTGAGGTATTCCCAGCGCAAGACAACATTGGCGCGCAGCGAACGAAAGCTGAAATCGGGATCGTAAAAAGCAAACTGCTGCGCGGGGCCGCCGCCGTCCGGATCAATCGCATAGACTCCATCTTCATACAGAACATCGCTGTCCGGGAAGCGTCGGAAATCGTAGCTGTTGGACTTTGCGAGCCACTTGAATTCCTGATAATCGCCCGATGAAAAGAAAGGCTGAGTGTAAAGCTGGAGCGACAGCCTTGGCGTAAACGTCCAGTTCATACGAACCGAGGCGGCCAGTTCCGTGTATTTCATGTTCGCAAACACGTACCATTTGCCGTATGTGTTTGCGGCTTCGGGATCGGGGAAAGCTCCCACCCATTGCGTTTCTTCGTGATTGAAGGACATCGAAGGGGTAACGCTGATATTCAGATTCGAGGCGGGCTTGAACCGAACGGTAAACTGCGGATTCGTGCTCCAATCGTCTCTATTCGTGTAGGTAAGATCCACGTAGGTGGAAAACTCTACGGGTTTGCGCGTGTCGGTGTAGAATTGCGAAGAAGCCAGCCAATAGGGACGATTCTTGGTCAGCGGGCCGCCTCGTGTGCGCGTCGTATTTACGGTTTTCAACGGATAGAGATAATACTTCACGTTGAATCCGTTGAGACTCGGCATATCCACTTGAGCCAGACCGCGCAGCATCATCTGCGTATTATTGCCGTCAAAATCCCAATTGCCCGCGGTTGCCAGGCGAACACTGGCGTATCGAGTCCACGAAGTCGGTCTGGTCCAGCGATAGCCGCCGTCCACGTGTCCGTTGATAATGTCGCCGCGCGAATTGTAGCCGACATCGTTGGAATTGAATTTGGGAGTGATCGCACCCGCCGCGGAATGCAGCATCCAATTGCCGCGCTCTTTATTGAAAACAACCCGGCCGCAGAATCCCGTCAGCGACGTAGCCTGCGAATCCACATCCACGTGAGACGCATCAGGCCGCTGGAAATAATGCCACGGTGATCTCTGCATGGCGACCATGTGCTCTTTCGTTCCCTGCATATGGGAAAATCCGGCGTAAGCGGACAGCACATATTTCCGGTTCCGATCTAAAAACGTCCAGCCGTCCACACCGCCGGTATATGCGCCGGAATTCATCTGATTCTTCAGTTCTTCTTCTTTAAAGATGCGGTTCGTGGCTGTTAGAATGCCTCCGATGCCCCGAAATCCGTCGTTGATGTACTTCTGCGCGCGATTCACTGTATAATATGTTGCAGGCTCCACTTCCACATCGGATTCTTCACCGCCGATGGCTATATCGGCATATTCACGCATGGTCAGCGCATGAAGGCTTCCGATATACCAATCGCTGCCGACGCTACCCGTGACCTTGGCCGCTCCCAAAATGTGCGTGCCTTCCGGTGTGTCCGAGTAGTCCGCATAGGGCAAATAGCCTTGCGGTACCCGGCCGATGCGGCGGCTATAAAAAAAGGTTGGATCCGACCAGTGAAATGCGTTATAAGTGGAAGAGCCGCCCGATCCGAAATCGAAATTCGTGGATCCCTCGATAAAGAACGGGCGCTTCTCGTCGAAATACGTTTCCACGTCCGTCAGGTTTACCACTGCCGGATCCACTTCCACTTGTCCGAAGTCCGGATTGACCGTGCCGTTCAGAACCAGATTCGCACCCAGTCCGGCTTTAATGTCCAAACCTGCCGAGCCTTCCGCCTCCGCATCGTTGTTGAAGGGATCGTTTTCATCCACGTTGCGGAAGCGTCCTTTCGCGCGTCCATACGGTAAAAGTTCAATGTATTTCGGCGTCGGCACATCTTTTAGTCCCATCAGTTTCGGAAACCGCGAAACAAAACCACTCTCGTTTCTGGGAGCAAACGTGAGATACGTTGTCTCGTGCCGTCGTGTTACCCAGCGCCAAAAGTTGATTCCCCAAACCATCGTGTCCTGCTTTTGAAAACGCAATTGCGTAAACGGAATGCGAAATTCCGCGCACCAACCCAACGAATCGCGTGACGTTTCACCATCCCATACTCCGTCCCAGGAGTAGTCATCGTTTCTGTCGTTGTACAGCGCGCCGGTATAGTAGCTGGCGGTGGTATCAAGAGCGGGGTAGTGGCCGCTTCGTTTGCTGTTCAGTGGGTCGAAGTCTACCCAGGATCCGTCG
>RPQS01000081.1 GCA_003818605.1 Candidatus Zhuqueibacterota bacterium
CGGGGCGATCACCGCCCACTGTTCATCGGTCAAATCCATCTTCTGAACCTCCGCAAAATGAGAGGTTCACAAGATACGAGACCGCGAGCTAACTGTCAAATGTTTTTGAGATGTGCTCTAGTACCCTTTTCTGCAAAAGACAAACTTCTATCGATTCTGAATGATAGAATGATCAAATCATCATTTGTAAATCATATGGACCAACTTTTTCCAGATGTGCCACATGCGGTTTCATTTTCCGAGGCACTTCCTGAGACGATTTCGCAATTAGTATATCATCCTAGCTATCAGAATTATGGATATGAACCCTATGGGATTATGGTTCACAAAGAATCTGCCTTTTCCCAAAATGGTGGTCCGGTATGGTATATAAACAATGAGATCTTCAAGGCCTTAACCAATGATTTGAGAACGACTTGTCCTCCTAGATCGATTTCGCAAGAACTCCTTTTTTTATTGTCGCCATATGCACCATACTGGAGTAGTATAAGATCGCACAGAAACACGCCGATGGATTGGACGCAAGAACGCGAATGGCGATGTCCTGAGGATTTCGCCCTGCCATTTATAAATGGTCGTCCTGATTTTTTCGTTATCGTTAAAACAGATCAAGACATGCGAGATATTCTTGCATTAGGATTATGCGGACTAAGCAACACGGATTTTCTAACAATACGCAATAGTCCTAATTGCAGCCTGCCTTTAATCCCAGACATCTTCTAACATAACATCCTTGAATCTTCAGTTAAAACATCATTTGGAGCTCGAATTGAAACATGAGCACGAAGAGATTGAAAACAAGCGCTACTGCACGCACAGGTATGAACTTTGTGCGATCAGTAGTAGAATCACAAAACTCAATTTTCCAAGAAATAAATACTGAGAATGATATTGGAAATGATGCATATATTGAATTTGTCGACGATGAAAGCGGCACTGGATGTTGTGTTGCATGCCAGATTAAATCAGGAATTTCCTATACTCGGATGACCGATTCGGGGAAGGAATTTGTCCTTAAAGCTGACAGGGATCATTTTGAATATTGGAGTTCGCATATTCTGCCGGTTGTCGGAATAGTCTATGATCCTACGGATTCAAGTGCTGCTTGGATTAATATTTCGAGTTTATTAGATCATGAGCCTAATCGATTAACAAATGGTCCTTATGATATTCGGATTCCTAGACATCAAACTTTTTCAAACGTTACATTCGATTCCTTTAAAAAGCAATTATTGTTATATTCAGAAAGGTATCGATCGCGTGACGCGCTTGCTTACTGCGTCGAGTCATTCCTTGAAGATAGTTATCCAGAACAGGCTTCTGCCGCACTAAGATCATTGTTTAACTATCATAGAAATACAAAGGCTTGTTGGCTGGTGATTTTAACTAGTTTAAGTTATTGCTCTAGCCCAGTTCTACTTAAAAAGTTAACTCAATATATTGCTCTGATTCCTGGACATCCGGATATTTGCTGGCATGATAAAAATCTAATTGATCCATTAATTCGCACTTGGGCACTGGACCATATAAAACGATATTTTAACAAACGGGACTTTGAATCGCTGATCTCGGTGATTGATCCCGAAGAAGGAATTGACAGGGGTACAGATGGCCAGAATGTACACGCAATTGTCTCTTGCATCCCCAATAAAAAGGATCTACTCACTCAGATTTTTCGCGACCATAATATCAAAGAAGAAATAAGGTGGTTTGCACTTATTATCTTATTGTACGAAGTCCAAATGCAGGATCCAAAGATGGCACTCGAAATATTAAAATTGTATCAATTTGAAAATCCCAAGACAGAATACTCATCACAGATTTACGAAATAAAAACCCAGTTAATTGAAGAACATTGTTTTTACCTTTATTAACCTTCGTATTATGTCCTAGAATCCCCACTGCGCCGCGAGGAGTGTCCTTTCCTCCCGCCGCGCGGGGTCGCTGACCCCGTCCATATAACGAGACCTCGCCACAGGCGGGCCGGAATCAGTTTACTCATCGAAAGGGGTACAATCATGTCCAAACCCAAACCCACGCGCACCATCGTTCGCGATGCCCGTAATGGTCGGTTCGTAAAAACAGGTGAAGCCACACGCCGCCCCAGCACCACCGCTAAAGAAACAATTCCTGTTGTAAAACCGAAGAAAAAGTAAAGGCGGTCGGAGACCGCCAATAGTTTAGTTTTTTCTTCCGGCTCGCGGGCACGATCTATCGTGCCCCTACTGCGTATTATCCACTTTCGGCCCGCCTTTGGGCGAGGTCTCGACATACGGACAGGATTTGGAAATCCTGCTCGGCGGAAGAAAGAGATCCCCCTTTAATTCTCCCCTTTATGCTAAGATTCCGGCTCGCGGGCACGATATATCGTGCCCCTACATCGTCTCGTTTATGTCGCACCGCGAAAGATTCCGGCCGTGTTGGGAGTCACGGCTCGGCGAATTAAAACGGGCGCAACGCCTTGCGCCCCTACAGTTTTTCATCCCTCATCCTTCATCCTTCATCATTCCTCGTTCATCGTTTCCAAAGCTCCCCCTTCAATTCCCCCCTTATTCTAAGGAGGGAAAGTGAGATTCCGGCTCGCGGGCACGATGTATCGTGCCCCTACATCGCATGGTTTATGTCGCGCCACGAAAGATTCCGGCCCGTCCGCATTGCGGCCAAGCTGTGTCACTACGAAATCCGTTTTCGCGTTCATCATTCATCATTCCTCGTTCATCGTTTCCGCTTCCTCCTTTCTTCAATCACGCGTCTCCTCCAAAAACAAGAGGCCGACCCTTGCGGGACGGCCTCTTTGAATTTACTGTCGGAACGATTTAGTAGCGTTCACGGCGCGACGGGCGGTCTTCCTTCGGCTTGGCCACGTTGACCATCATCTTGCGGCCTTGCATTTCCATCTCGTTCAAGGCGCTGATCGCCGCACGAGCTTCCGCATCATCCGGCATTTCCACGAAACCGAAACCGCGAGCGCGTCCCGTCATGCGATCCATCGCGAGGCTGGCGCGATCTACCTTGCCGTGGGCCTCGAACATGTTTCGCAGATCGTCTTCAGTCATGTTGTAGGACAGATTGCCTACGTAAATGTTTACCATTGTTGAATCCTTTTCAACTTGCGGGGATGGTGTCCCCTGTATTGTCACCTACTCACCTATCGACAAGCCGAAAAGGAACCGACAAAAGCGAACCTCCCCGTGACACAGGCCTGCGAAGAGCTCCTATATGGAGCGACGATTAAACATGCAGCCGTCGAATCATTCTCCCGCGGCTACATGCAAACTCAATATACACAAATAAAGCGAAATATCCAAAACCACTCTGGTTTAACCCGCTTAATCCTTTTCCCGCCTTTACATAACCGAAAAAAATGACCGCCTCTCCAGTCTCAAGCGTTTGGTCTCAGGTGGTTTTTATCCTGCCTCCTTCATCCTTTCTTCGCTCTCCTTCGTTCCTTTGCGCACGATCTCCATCCTCCTTCTGAACAATGGATTGCCAATTCGGTTGGATTCGCTATTGCTAATTTGTACAATAATTTGTGTTATTTATTGATATTTTACTTGCATTAATTAAATATATGTTGTATATTTATGGCATATGCCGCAAACAACTATAGCCGGAATCGAGGGCCGCAGAGTTCGACTTCGCTCCACTATAGCTCCATTTGCTCTTGTCCCGGATTTTCAGTACGTTTCGCGCAGTCCCATGTCCTGTGTTTCTGTATAGTAAGGCAGTTCGTTCGGTCAAAAATATATTATCCGCCCGACTTTCGGCGGGATAAAATAGTCGCGAATTATCAAATCCAATGATGCACGCACCTTGAAATTTTTATTTTCTTTTGCGGCGGAAATATAAATTGCCTTGTGCCGCAATAAGTTTGGAATACAGGAGATGCCATGAAAAACGCACATGGCTCTTTCCTGCGAATGGCGGGACCGCTGTTCGCTCTTGTACTTCTAACGGCGGGCTGCGATTTCGATTTCGGGCCTCTTTTTTCAGATCCCGATCCGAATCCGCCCTACCGGCCTCCCGGTGCGGATCACATCTACATTCTGTCACCCGCCGACAGCTTCGATGTTCATCTAAATGGCCGTTGGGCCGTCAGCCGTGATAGCTGCGGCTCGACATTCTTCACGGATACCGTACTCCTTGCGAATGTCCGCTACGATCAGTACATGGAGGTCCATAGTATTTCGCTGTGGGCGGAGTGCAGCGGCCATACGTCCGCGTTGGTCAGCAATGTGAACCTTCCGAGTGAATCCCCGGTTGATATTCCGTACGTCTGCCCGCAGATCTACCAATCCGGGGCCGATCCCTTCCTATCCGACACGGTATACTATACGATATATGCCGTGCTGAACTGCAATCGGATTTCCTTCAATTCGCAGCTTATTCACGGCCGACTCATTTTTCATGATCCCGCGCGGCTCGATTCTCTGCCCGATGCACCGCGTATGAGCGCTGTGATCCAGAACCCGCTGGACTCCGCGCTGATTGTCAATTGGTGTGACCACTCCTTCGATGAGAATTATTTTCTGGTGTATCGGCTGATCTCCGATTCTCTTATCCCCCTTCCCGACACGGTTCAATCGGTTTACTGGGGCTACTACCTTTGGAATCCGCTCCCCAACACTCGCTATTCATTTTTCGTTGCGGCTCGGAATATCTACGGCACTTCTCCGCCTTCCGACACCATCAGCATCATCACACGGTAGCGTAGTGTTGTAACAACCTTCTAATCATGGCGCGAGCCGTTTTGCTGGCGGCTCGCGTTTTCATTACACCCAATGGATAATGTGCCTGTGCTGCTTGGGCTAAAAAGTTACAACCCAATGCCTTCACAGTTTCAGCACAAATGTTCAAAGCGGCCTGCCGTCGCTATTTGCAAGCGTCTATGTCGCCGAATCCGACCTTTGGCAGACATGTTGCACATTGGATATTATTCCACCGGTAGAAAAGCAATTCCCCTGAGGTCATCATGAGACACCGTTACACTTCTGTAACATTAATAGTGATTCTGTTCTTGTGCTCTAATCTTGCCTTCGGACTGGATGTTTGGAAACACATGCTGCATGGCGAAGCCTTGTTGGATACTCTTCCATTCGAAACCGTTCGTTTTTCCAGTTGGGCGCGGAACGGCGGGAATAGCGACTTGGGGTATTACTATGGGACAGATGCAAGCGGTTGGAAAATACTATGCGATGTCAGCGGCCCGGGTGCTTTAACGGAGTTGTGGTATACGAAAGAAGCCTTGTCCGATACCGCCCGCATCCGCATCTTCGTGAACGATACGATCCAGCCCGTGCTGGACACTTCTGCCGTTCGGCTGTGCGGTCAGGTCAACCCGTTTCTGGAACCGTTAGCCGACAGCGCGATGAGCGCGTGGTTCAGCTACGCGCCGATCCCCTTTCAAAACCATTTGCGCATCACCTATCGCGGCACGTCCCTCTATTATCATATGAGTGTGTTGAAAGCGCGGGTCGGGGAAACCATCGAGTCCTTTTCTTACCCTCCGTCCGCCGAATACACGGCGCGCTTGGATTCGCTCCGCGAAAGGCTGCTGCATCCGGAGATGCCGTTGGCTTGGGGCAATCTTCCCGCTCAAAGTTATCCGAGCGCAGTTAATGCTCCGGCTTTTTCTCAAGTCCAATTATTAAGCTATAGCGGCTCGGGCGTCTGCCGCAGACTTCTGTTCCTGCCGGATAATCACACCGAGAATATGCTCTACAACATCTGGATGCGAATTTATACGGATCATTATCCGGTGCCGGATTTCGAAGCTCCTCTCGCGACTCTCTTCGGTGCCGCGCAGGGCTGGTGGCCGTACCGATCCGTGTTTATGGGCATGTTGAGCGACACCTTATATCTGAATTTACCCATCCGTTTTCAAAACAGCCTTCGAGTAGAACTTGATAACCGGTATTCTGTTCCTCTGAATACAACATTGATCGCAGAAATCTGTTCACCACCGCCGTCCGAAATGAAACCACTGACCATACGCGGCATCTGCCGTCAGAATATTCCAACCACGCGCTGGCTTGGTTATGAAGTGGCCGACGCGGACGGACCGGGGAATTATCTGGGCGTATTGATGGATATGCAGCAGAGTAACGCCCATGTGTTTGAGGGTGACGAAACGATTTACCTGAACGATGAGTCATCCCCTTCGTGGCGCGGTACGGGCACGGAAGACTATTTCAATGCAGGCTATTACTGGGCTACCGGAACGGGCGCGGCAAACTTCGGCTGTCATGGATTGATCCGGTATCGCGGAGCGAATGCGGCGGTTTACCGCTGGCATATTACCGATCCTGTTCCGTTCACGCAGAAATTCCGCATGCATTTTGAAGTGGGACCTTACGATGATCTCTCGGGTAATTACCGCAGTATGGCGATTCTGGCGCTTCCGCGCGAACGGTGGCAAGTCATGGATGCATCGCGAGATTTCGCGAGCTTTCCTGCCGAGACACTGCATATCGTAGGGCAAAGTTTTGTCCCGGGGACGGCATTGGTTCAATTCAGCATGGGAGATAATCCCATGCCGTTCGCCGGAGGCAATGCTGTTGTGGATGCGGATTCCGTGTTGGACGTCTATGCAGCGGCTCCGGAAGGATATCAAGAAGGCGAACTCATTATCCGAGCGTATTTATCCACCGGTACCGAAACCGTATGCAGAAAATGGACACACCATTCGCGGCCCGACATTCAATACAAGCTTAAACGCGTGGATGTTGACTCCTGCATATTCGAAGGTGATACCCTCTATATCACAATCCGGGGAATGGCACCTCACACTCAGGCCAATCTGTTTCTGCAGGATAATTCGGTGGCATGGGTCGGCAGCTCGCCTTTATCTGATGCCAGCGGAACTTTGACCGGAACAGTGACCATCCCGCAGGGAGTACACTCGGGCGATTTCTGTTTGGAAGCCTACGCGGCAAATCAACATATCGCATCGTGCGATTTGCTGCTGCGTGTGCGACCATACCTGAGACTGGAAATTGAGGAACTGACAACAACAGTTCACTCGACCAACATCAATCAGGTCCGCTTTGTTCCGGACTACTTGCCGTCCGGATCAACAGAAGACTGGGGACGCAATCTTGCACGTTATATTCGCGGAACAGGCATCGGGGCTTATGCGGAATGCCGCTTCCGCCTTCCCGTCGCGGATTCGCTGCAATCGTTTTACTTCTTCGGACGGACGGGCGGCGGCGCGAAAATCCGTGTGACCATCGATAGTATTGCGGATGTGGATTCCTTCGATACCTATTTCGCCACAGCGGGCGGTTGGCGTTGGTCGCGTTCCGATACCGTCCAGGGCAGGTGGCACTATCTAAGCGCGGGCGAACACGTGCTGCGATTCCAAATCATCGGACGTAATGCACTGGCCACCAGTTGGGAGGTGATTCTCGATCAAGTGCTGTTCACTTATGATCCCACTTTTAATGAACGAATGCCTGCTGCAGTGACCGAACTTACGGCGTATCCCCGGCCGCAAGGAATTCGCCTGCGCTGGAAACCGGTGACAACCGACCATACGGGAAATCCACTCGCACCGGACAGCTATGCGATTTATCGGGCACTGGGCGCGGATTCTCTCTTTCATCTAATAGCCGAAGTCAACGGATCCACTCTCGAATACATTGACACCGATGCTTTAGTGAATGGAGAGCATCCCGTCTTTTATACCGTGACGGCTATAGCAGGATCGGTAGCGCCGACTCAATTGCGCGAATCCGTTTTGGGCAGAGCCTTGGCCCCTATTGAGATGGCACCCCCGCCTTTAAGGAAACCATAGCCGAATCTTCTGTATCTTTCCCTTAAACACAGAATTCCTATGAGAACAGCAGCACCCGCTGCTGTTCTGTTCTCCGTCAGCCGGTACATATTCACTTTCGGAGGCTTCGATTGTGTAATGCTAAAAAGCCCCCCTCCCGCAACGACTCGTTATTCTTTATATTTCAAATATATATCGCAAAAGCCAAGAAGGAAAATTAATTTGCAATTTATATTTGGCAGATATATATTGTCCGATAATATATCTGGAGAATATGCCCTTGAACAAGAGCAAAACGGTTTATGCCTTACTCGGCTGGCTGAGCACCGGATCCTTCTCAGGTTATGATTTGAAAAAGATGACGGAACAGTATGTCGGAGAATTCTGGTACGGCAGCTTCGGGCAAATCTATCCGCTTCTTCATGAAATGCTGCGAGACGGTTTGGTCACGGTTCAGACGGAACAGAGCGGCAGCCACCCTCCCCGGCAAGTGTATACCATCACGGATAGCGGGAGGGATCTGTTCCGGAAGTGGCTGAACGAACCGCCGGAACCGGATCTGTACAAGAGTGAATTGCTGCTGCAATTATTTTTCGGATATCTGGCCGATCCGGAGACCCTCCGAAAACACGTGCAGGAATCACTCGACGAAGCAACGCGTCAGCTTACCGAATACGGGCATTGGCAGAAAACGATTCCGAAGCAGTTGGCGAATCTACCGAATCTGCCCTACATTCTCATCACACTGGACAGCGGACTGGTGGCCGTCCACGGCCGCATCGAGTGGGCGAAACGTACGTTAGAGATGTTGGATACGATCTCATCGGAACCACAACTCAAGAAAAAGACAAAACGATGATCGAAAGAAAGACACGCATGAGAAAAAAGAAGACAGCCATTGCCGGTCGGGAGACCGACAACGGCGCAATACGGAGCGGCAAACACCTCATGGCTTGCCTGTCCATTTGCTTTTTCATTCTTGCATTGTTCGCGGCTCCAAGTTTCGCGTTCGAAAATCCGGTGGGCAGCCTGTCCGGCCAAGTTCTGGATGCCGAAACGAAAGAGCCGCTCATGGGAGCAGCGATCATGCTGGCCGGAACTCAGTTCGGCACGGCAACCGACGGCGACGGACGTTTCACGATTGAACAGATTCCCGCGGGGAATTATACCGTAACTTGCAGCTACGTCGGATATCTTCCCGCCTTAATCACCGACGTGATCGTGAAAACGCGCAGCCAATCTCCGCTGAAAATCGAACTGACGGTATCCGCCATTGAAACTCGCGAAGTGACGATTACTCCCAGCGCCTTCTCAAATATCGAGCGTGAACCGGTGGCGGTCACCAGCCTGTCCTACGAAGAAATCCGCCGCCATCCGAACAGCGCGGGCGACGTCAGCCGCATTATTATGGCTTTGCCGAGCGTCGCGAAAGTCAACGACACGGAGACAGCGCTCGTGGTTCGCGGCGGCAGCACGCTGGAAAACGGATTCTACGTAGACGGCATTCCGGTTCCCAACATCAACCATTTTCCGGCACAAGGCGCGTCCAGCGGCGCGATGAGTCTGATCAATATTGATTTCATCGAAGACGTTCAATTCATGGCCGGAGGATTCTCGGCGCGCTACGGCGACCGAATGTCGTCGGTAACGGATATTACTCTGCGCGAGGGCACGCGCAACGGGTTGAAGGGTCAACTCGATTTCGATATGACCGGATTCGGCGGCGGATTGGAGGGATCTCTTCCCGGAAAGAAAGGTTCGTGGATGCTGGCCGCGCACCGCAGCTACTTCGATCTGGTGGTTGATCTGTTCGACATCGAAGCCAGCACCACGCCGTATTACACCGACGTCGCGACCAAGCTGACTTTCGACGCGTCTCCCCGGCATCGCTTCACACTTCTCGATATCGCGGGTTTCGACGTCAGCCGTATAAAAAGGCAACAGGCCATAGACAACAAAGAAGGGGATTACGGCCGCGGCAATTGGAACGTGAACACCTTCGGCATCGGCTGGCGGTATCTCTACGGAAAAAGGGGATATTGCGAAACCACGTTGTCGCATAACATCACGTCCTGGGACAGCGAATGGCGAACCACCAAGGACGATGAGATTCTGAATGCCGCGAAGACAACGGAACAGAAGTTCACGCTGAAAAACGACCAACATCTGCTCTTCAATAAGCGAACGGCGCTGGATTTGGGAGGGGAAGCGGTTTATCAAGAAGAAGATATCGGCAACTATTGGGGAGAAACGCTCGACCCATTGGGCAATCTCGTCCCCGCGATTCACGTCAGCCGCAATATCAGCTCTCCCGTGATCGGCGGCTATGTCAGTTTGCGGCGCGACTGGCTGCCGCGTTTCACGACGACTTTAGGAGTCCGCGCAGACTACAGCGACTATACCAGCCGCGCCACCGTTTCGCCGCGCGCGCAGTTGTCTTTTCGCTTGAATGAGAAGACGGCGGTCAGCGGAGCCTACGGCCGCTATTATCAGCAATTGCCGCTCATTCTGCTTTCGCAAAAGGACGAGTTTAAGAAACTCGACGATCCCTACGCGGATCATTATGTCGTCAGCGCGAGTCATTTGCTGACAGAAAATACGCGTTTGACCGTCGAGGCTTACGACAAGGAATATGGCCGGATGCCGCTGAATCCCTTGCAGCCGTCGCTCTTCGTAATGGATCAGATTGCCCATGGCGATGAGGCACAGGAACAGCTAACGAACAATGGCGAAGCGTGGACGCGCGGCGTGGAAGTCATGGTGCAAAAGAAACTGGTGGATAAAGTATTCGGCGTCGTCAGCGGTTCCATCTTCCGCACGCGCTATCAGGGTTTTGACGGCACCTGGCGTGATCGCTCCTACGACAACCGTTGGATGTTTACGATCGAGGGCGGCTACAAACCGAATCGCAACTGGGAGTACAGCCTGCGCTTTGTCTATGCGGGCGGCGCACCGTTTACTCCGTTCGATCACGCCGCTTCGTACGCGGCGGAAGAAGGTATCCGTGATTCCCTGCGCGTCAACGCGGAACGGTTGCCCGACTATCACACGCTGAATGTACGCGTGGATCGCCGCTTCCATTTCCGCTCATCTGATCTGATCTGCTACCTGAACATCTGGAACATTTACAACCGGGAGAACATCGCGGGCTATTATTGGAGCCCGGTGGAGAATCGGCAAAAGACTTCTTATCAATGGGGAATTCTCCCCGTGATCGGAATCGAATTCGAATTCTGATTTAGCGGTCTTCTAAACATTGCGCCCTTGTTGCCGGCTTGACAAGGGCGTTTTGTTTGACTATATTCGGTGAACGCGACCGTGGGATGCTTAAGGAAGCGGAATGATAAGCGGGTGAAGTGACGAGCCGGGAGCAACGCCTTGCGCCTCTGCAAACACGACCCTCTTTTTTAACGGGCGCGAAGTCAAATTCCGGTCGAGTCAGGAACCCCGGCTTAAAAATCAAATCATGTCCGTCATCTCTTATACTAAACAAATTCCCGTACTCTTTTGGATTCTCCTGTTCGCCGCCGTGCTTCGATTTTACGGTTTAGGATCGGAGAGCTTGTGGCTGGATGAAGGAGGAACGGTCGAATTCTCCAATCGTCCTTTCCGGGCGTTAGCAGTGGATTGGACGCAAGGGCCGCTCTTTTTGGCGCTTATCAAGTGTGTGCGGCTGATCGCCGGAACCACCGAGTTCACGCTGCGGCTGCTGCCCGCCGTTTTCGGCATTCTATGCGTCTATGCTATCTATCAATTGGGCAGACTTTTATTCGGGGCAACGTGCGGATTGCTTGCCGCGCTTTTCTTGGCAATTAATCCGTTTGCGATTTTCTATTCGCAGGACGCGCGGCCGTATACGTTGTTTCTTTGGGCGGCCATCTCCGCCGTTTATTTCGTCGTGCGTCTTGCGCAGAATTTCAGACGGCGCGATGCCATCGGATTTGCCGCTTTCACGGTTCTTGCTCTGTATACTCATCCGTTTGCCGTGTTTTTGATTCCTGTCCTCGTGGCGGCGTTCGGCATATTTTGGTTAAGACTGAATCCGCAGAACAGAAAGCGGGCGCTGCGGCTGTTTTTATATTCCTGCGGAGCGGCGGCACTGTTGTTTTGCCCGCAGATACTTCGTTTTGCCGCACTCTTTTTGCGGAAGGCTGATTCGAACACGGTGGCCACGTGGATATCCGTTCCGACATTGGACTCCCTGCGGCAGCTTTTCATACAGTTTTTCATGCAACGGTATGTCTCGTATTTTTTTGTACTGACCGGCATCGCGGCATTACTATTCCGAAAAGGCATTTCGCGAAACGACCGCGCGGGCTGGATGGTTGTAAGCGCGCTTCTTTTGTTCAGCGTCTTGATGCCGTGGATTATTTCTATAGGTATCACGCCGATTTTCGTGAACCGATACTTGATTCCCGGTTTGGCTGCCGCCGTCCTACTGCTGGCATGGAGCGCATCCGTTTTCCCATATAAAATCCGCATTCCCCTCGTGTTTTTCATTATCGGATTGACGGCCTGGCCGCTGTATGGATATTACACCGGAGCAGACAAGGATCCGTGGCGGGAGACGGCGCAAATTCTTTGCGAAACCATCAAGGCTGCTGACCTGATTGTGGTTTATCCGTCCTACATTAGCCATCCGCTCGAGTTCTATCTGCCCGCGAAGGAAATCCAGAAACGGGACGGGGCAATCACTTCCGCTTTTCCGCCGCCGATTCCCGAAAGCTGCCGGAGAATTTGGCTGGTTCAGGCTTACGGTCCCGAATCGAACTTTCATGTACGGGAAATAGAAAGGACAATTTCTGCGCGATTCACGGCAGATACCCTGATTGCAGTCCGTGACAGAATAAAATGCAATCCTTTTGCTTATCACGTGGCACAGATTACGCTCAAAAGGTTTATGCGAACGAGCAATGAAGAATGAAAACGCCGATACTGTGAAAGAAGAGTCCCCCCCTTTATCCCCCCGTCCGCAGAGGGAAAGCAAGATTCCGGCCGGGTCAGGAGCCCCGGCTCGGCGGTCAGCGGGATGGCTGCTTGCCGTGCCGGTTATTGTCTATCTTTTATCGTACCTCTATCTTGCCTTTTATCACGGCAAGGTTTGGCTGTTCGGAACCATCGTGCATGAAGGCGGGACATACACTCTGCTGCAGACTGTTTTTTACGCGTCGCATTTCCTGGGTCATATTCCGTCGCTTACGGTGATTGCCTTTCTGTTTACGGGATTCTGTCTCCGCTTTTTCGCGCCGCCGGAAAGACAGTTCGCCGTTCACAGACTCTGGATCGCGCTGGCCGGATTTTTAACCGTTTGTACGGCGGGGAGTTTTGTATTTTTCGGAACGGCAGACACCGTAGACTTCATCCTGCAACAGAAACAGGGAATCAACAATCCGGTGCAGGGCGGATCGTGGAATTTGCACCTGCCCAGCACTTTGAGTTTGTTTTTCTTCATGCCCGTGTATTTATTCTGCGCCGCCGCCGTGTTCCGCAAACCACTCGCGAATTTCCGAAACGGCGCGCGGTTTATCGCCGCGGCCGCGATGCTGGTCCCCATTATCACGGTATTATTCAACAGAGGCAGCGCGGCTCCGCTATGGGAGGTATGGACAGACGCGCGCTATCTGGCTCACAGCGTGCGCGAACTGGCGACGTTTCCGCTGACGTATTTTCCGATTCCTCTCTATTTTTTCTTTCGGCAAAGCATTCAGAGCAATACGAACACCAACACTCCAAGAAACGCAGTATACGTTGTCATTGCGGCGGTCTTGTTTGCGGCACTTTTTCTCTATCAGGTCATTATCCCGTTGGGGGCGGGCATCGGTCAGTTGGCGTATAAGCCGACGTTCGCCGAAAACGGGGAACTCCACGTGCTCTATCTATTGACATCGCACTATTTCGAGCACGTTTTGGACACGGTTTATTTCACGCTGGTTTGCCTGCTGCTCATCGAATTATTCAGATTAAAGAGCGGTGCGCGAACAACGTGAACACGCTCAGGCAAACGCAAAGCCCGCGATGCAGATCGCGGGCTTCGTCGTTTTTAAATAAAGCAAACTGCTCTCAGTTAAGGGCCGCGAGTTTTACGGCTTCCATCAACTCTTCCACCAGCAGGCGACTGTCGCGGATCACATCATGAATGCTCACGTAGCGGAACAAGGCGCAACGGCCCGCGAGCTTCAGATTGGAGAAGCCCGTCAAATAATTCAGAAGTTTTTGCGCCGTGGCGGCGGAGTTCAGATCGAGAACCGGATAGGCATAGGGCAGGAAGTGAGTTTCGGCGGAGAGAATTTCCTTTTCCTGAATCAGATTCATTTCAATCAGACGGCGCGTCACCATTTGTACGAGGCTGTCGCGGTCGGCCTGCCAAACAGAATCGTTCGCGCCGCACGGAATTTCGATGACGAGTGACGTCTGCCGGGACGGCGACATGGCAGGACTGCGGTGTTTGGGTTCGTAAGCTCGCGTGAAAGGAACATCCGGTTCGGGAAAATAAAGAGACGCGTTGGCGGAGACCTGCGGACGATTCAGAAACAGCGCCACTAAAACGATATGCCGGAAATTCAGCGAGCGCGACATGTCGAGAATCTCCGGAGGCGGCGGCGGATCAAGAGACTGGAGAAAGACATTCAACGGCAGCGAGCTGATCACGCGGGATACCGCCAGCTTTTCGCGGTCGTTGATCTGAATATGCGTGATGCGCCCGTCCGAGTGAAAGACGCGGGTAAGGCGGGAGCGAGTGCGTATGTTCTTTTGTCCGCAGGCTTGCGCCAAAGCATCCATCAACTGGCCGATGCCATAGCGGGGATAGTAAAAGCCGCCGTCCAGATGCTCGGTCTTGGCGCGCCGACCGCGCATTGTTTCGAGAAAGAACGTGCGCAGATTCAAACCTTTGAGCCGCTGTCCGCTGACTGATGAGCCAAGTTCTTCGGGAGGCACTCCCCACAGCTTGGCGGAGTAATCGAGCAAAAAAGTCTTGGCGATCGAATAACCGTAGCGCGAGACGGCCAGATCGGCGAAGGTTTCAAAGGTTCGCGCGGGCGCCAGACGGGCACGAAGCAAATCCCAAGCGGCTTCAGCAACGGCAAGCGGGCCAAGCGTCGTGAGCAGATTCAGCGGCGAAAGGGGAAAATCAATGCGGCGGCGGCCGCACACGATTTGACTGGGCGCATTCGCTTCGAGAAGATCACCGCCGAGGAGACCTTTCATTTCGTGCGTGACTTCCGGATCTTTGTCATGGAAGCGATGCGCGCCCGTATCGAAGAAGAACTCCCCGGAGCGGATCGTACGCGCACTGCCGCCGACCTCGGAACCGGCTTCGAAAAGCGTCAATCCCATGCCGTGTTTCGCGGCAAAATAACCCACGGACAGTCCGGCGGCACCGGCACCTAAAATGGACCAATGCTCGGCAGGCTGGGGTGAACTTGCCGAAAACGGTGAATGTGCCACTGTGGTCAGATTGGAATCACGATTCTGAAGAGTCACGGAGTCCGTTGTCTTTATAGATTTGCGCCAATTGGCACAATATAATGCAATCTTGGGGAATGTTCAACAAAACAGGAGATGCGGCGATAAAAATTTCACTCATGCGACCACTCTTCTCCCCCCCATTTTAAGAGAGAACACAGGAAAAGCTCCAATGAGAATAAGAGTTGCGTCTTAGTTAGGGCAATGTTAAATTTTTGTTTTGCAGAATTTGAGTCGAATTGCGCATCTTATTCATAAATAATTATCTTATCTCCAAATATACAGCAACTTATGATGCGGACATGGTTTTGACATTTTGGTGTTGATCCCCGGTTTAAGCCCTCATGAATTATAAAAAAGCTGCGGAAATCATCCGGCAGGCAAAATATGCTATAGCATTTACCGGAGCCGGGATTTCCGTGGAAAGCGGGATTCCTCCCTTTCGCGGCCGGGAAGGCCTCTGGAACCGGTATAATCCGGAATGCCTCGAAATCCATTTTTTTCGCGCTCATCCCGAAGTTGCCTGGCCGGTAATCAAGCAGATTTTTTACGATTTCATCGCGGCGGCTCAACCGAATGCGGCGCATACGGGATTAGCCAAACTGGAGCAGGGCGGTTTTTTAAAAACAGTCATCACGCAGAATATTGACGGTCTGCACCGGGACGCGGGCAGCCGCAGCGTATTGGAATTCCACGGCACATCGCGCCGGCTGGTTTGCATGGGCTGCACGAAATACTATTCGATTGCGGAAACGGATTTTAGTTTTCTTCCTCCCACCTGCCGGATCTGCGGGGATATTCTGAAGCCGGATTTAGTTTTTTTCAGCGAACCGATTCCGCAGCAGATTTACTCGCGTTCACTGATCGCGGCGGAACACGCGGACGTCGTGCTGATCGTCGGTGCCAGCGGAGACGTGATGCCGGCTGCGATGATTCCTCGGGCTGCCAAAGAAAAGGGCGCGGTCATCATCGAAATCAACCCGCAGGAATCGAACTACACGAGAGATATTACCGATCTGTATCTGGAAGCTCCGGCTTCGGTCGCAATGACGCGGCTCCTGGAAGCGATGCATCTTTCCGATACGGACATTCAGGAATAAAATGGGCATCAATTCACTCGACTGCATTTTCCGTCCGCAACGCATCGCGTTGGTCGGCGTCAGCATGAATCCGAACAGCGTCAGCGGAAAAGTATTGGGAAATCTGATCACCGGCGGATTCCCCGGCGTGGTCTATCCCGTGAATCCGGACAGCGAAGCGGTCATGGGAGTGCCGTGCTATCCCAACGTACGCGATTTGCCGAAGACTCCCGATTTGGCGGTGATCTGTTCGGCGGCGGAATCGGTGCCGGGTCTTATCCGTGAATGCGGAGAAGCGGGGGTTTACGGCATCATTATTCTTTCCGCAGGATTTCGCGAGAGCGGTGCAGAGGGTCAAGCTCTCGAACGGCAAATAGAAATCGAGCAGCATCGTTTCAACGGCATGCGGATTATTGGCCCGAATTGTCTGGGGGTGATCGTCCCGGGGCAGAATCTCAACGCGAGTTTTGCGGCGGGCATGCCGCGTACCGGACACGTGGCTTTCGTATCGCAATCGGGAGCGCTGTGCACATCGGTATTGGACTGGGCGATGGAAGGAAAGATCGGATTTTCGGCGTTTGTTTCCATCGGCAACACTCTGGACGTGGATTTCGGCGATTTGATAGACTACCTCGGCGATGATCCGAATACCGAATCCATTATTTTATACGTCGAATCCATCTATCGCGCGCGCCGATTCATGAGCGCGGCCCGCGCTTTTGCGCGCACGAAACCGATTATCGTGTATAAAGCGGGGCGGTTTCCGGAATCCGCGCGGGCCGCGGCTTCGCACACAGGAGCGATGGCTTCGGAAGACGCCGTATACGAAGCGGCTTTCGAACGCGTGGGACTCGCGAGCGTGTACGATATCGGCGAGATTTTCGACTGC
>RPQS01000082.1 GCA_003818605.1 Candidatus Zhuqueibacterota bacterium
CCCCTGCCCCCCCCATGGAATGGAGGGGAAGGACATGAGCAGAGATAACTTCGCTGTTGAAGACGTAATCAGCACCGGCTTGTTCCGCAGCATTCTTAAAATAGGCCATGAGCGAATGGCTGTCTACAATTCCGGTGGTCGGCGAAAACAGACAAGCCTGCGCGCGTACGGACGGTTCCTGCTCGCGAAGCTCTTCCGGTGGCGCCCAACGCAAGTCGGTTACCCCGTTGGCGGCTCCGTTTTCTTGCAGCCATTGCAGATAGTTTTTTTCCTGCTCATTCTGAGCCAAAATGTACTTGCCGACTGGAGTATAGCCGATGCCGTGCCTTTGCGCAAGCTCGCGAATCATCCTATTGCCTTCTACGCAAAGCCGAGCCTTTAGAGAGCCGGGCGTATAGTAGAGACCGGCATGAACAACCTCACTGTTGTGGCTGGAGGTAGCCTGCCCGAATTTCCACTCCTTTTCCAGCACCAGAGTGCTGCCGCGGGGAGCCAATTCTGCGGCTACGGCTAACCCCACAACACCCGCTCCAATTAAGGCGTATTGATAATCTGTTGACATAACACAAAATATACGGTTTTACACACTCCTTTTCCAGCGACATGGCATTTCCGGGTATGAAAAAGGTTTGCACTTTGTAATATTCTTGTGTATATTATCAACTTGGACAGAAAGCCGAATTCGGGAGGTTGCCATGCTGCGAATGCGCTTCTTGATCGTGATTGCCTTGCTGACGGGGGCGGCTTTCGTCTATTGGACGGCGAATGAAGATTCGGACATATCTTGGCGAACGCGAGCCAAACAAAGACAGACTCCGGGACCGTTTCCATCAGACTGGTTTATGTTGCAGAGGGTGTGGCCGGATCAACAAATTGCGATGGAAGACTATACCGCTGCGGCGGAAACGGCGCAGCGGTTTCCACGCCGCACGTTAGATGAAGATCCACCGTGGACAGCGGTCGGGCCGAATAATATCGGGGGACGCATTGCGGACATCGTGGCGGATCCGGCGAATCCGAATATTTTTTACGTAGCGGCGGCATCGGGAGGAATTTTTAAGACAACAAACGGCGGTCAAACTTGGCAGCCGGTTTTCGATCAGGCTCCCGGGCTTTCGATGGGCGCGCTGGCGATTGATCCCGCTCATCCCGATACGGTATTTGCCGGAACAGGCGAACCGTGTTCGGCGGGATACAGCTACTTCGGAACGGGAATGTATCG
The DNA here is from genome assembly GCA_003818605.1 of Candidatus Zhuqueibacterota bacterium. Classification (GTDB taxonomy): domain Bacteria; phylum Electryoneota; class RPQS01; order RPQS01; family RPQS01; genus RPQS01. Next base: position 1,223 of record RPQS01000082.1, read on the forward strand.
TTCAACGGATGCAGGCGTGTCGTGGACACAAATCGGACTGGCCGATTCCCGCTATATTGCGCGGATTGTTTTAGAGCCGGGGAATCCGCAGAGCATTTGGGTGGCGGCGATGGGGGAACTCTACGGAGAGAGCACGGAACGCGGAGTCTATCACACAACCGATGGCGGAACATCGTGGCAGCGGATGCTGTATGTGAATGACTCGACCGGTGCGAGCGACGTGGTGATTCATCCGCAGAATCCGCAGATCGTATATGCAGCGATGTGGGAAAGAATCCGCAGTCCGCAAGTCCGCATGTCGGGCGGGCGGGGCAGCGGAATTTTTCGCACTACGGACGGCGGGCAGAACTGGCAGCGGTTGACGGACGGATTGCCGCCGGTCGGCGAAACCGTAGGACGGATCGGGCTGGCGATCAGCGAATCGAATCCGAGCATTCTGTATGCAATTTACGCCGATCATCCGGGATGGTTTTTAGGATCCTATCGCAGCAGTGACGGCGGCGAAACATGGACGCGCACAAACGACGGCGCGCTGAACGGTCTTTACAGCAATTTCGGCTGGTACTTTGGTGTGATCAAAGTGCGGCCGGATAATCCCAACGTGGTTTTCGCTTTGGGAGTTGATTTGGCGCGATCCACGAACGGCGGGCAAAGCTGGTCTATTATCGCGACCAATGTGCATGTAGATCATCATGCGCTGTGGTTCAATCCCGCGCAGCCGCAGCAAATTCTATTGGGGAATGACGGCGGGATGTACCGTTCCACGAATAACGGGAGTTCCTGGACGTTCCTGACCGGTTTACCGGTCAATCAGTTTTATGCGGCGACGGTGGATTATCAGCATCCGGAACGTCGCTACGGGGGAACGCAGGATCAGGGAACGCTGCGAACGATCTCGGGAAATCCGAACGAGTGGGAGAACATTCACGGCGGCGACGGTTTTTACGTATTAGTTGATCCGACGAACTCGAATACGATCTTTGCCGAGTATCAATGGGGTTGGCTGGAACGCTCACTGGACGGGGGAGAAACTTTCGAAACAATTTTAGACGGGGTGGATGGCAGCGACCGCACGAATTGGAGCACGCCGGTAGTGATGGATCCGAATAATCCGCAGATCATGTATTATGGATCGGAGCGGTTATATAAATCCTACAGCGGCGGCACCTGGTGGATTTCGATCAGCCCCGAACTTACAGGCACGGGCGGGGTGGGCAACATCACATTCGGCACGATTACTACAATCGGCGTGTCCCGCGTGAATCCTGATGTGATTTATGTGGGTACGGATGATGCGCATCTGTGGGTGACGCGCAATGGCGGCACAAACTGGACGCTGCGCAACGCCGGACTGCCAAGCCGCTGGATCACGCGCGTCGCACCCGATCCCTTCGAAGAGAGTTCCGCATACGTTACGATTTCCGGATTCCGCAACGTGGAACAGAACGCGCATGTATTCCGCAGTACGGACTTCGGACAGACGTGGCTGAACATTAGCGGGGATTTGCCCGTCGGACCCCTTAACTGCATCGTTCCTGATCCCGCGATCCCGCAACGGTTGTACGCCGCATCCGATTTCGGAGTTTTTGCCACGGCGAATCTCGGAATCCAGTGGACAGCCATGAGCCGGGATTTGCCGCGCGTTCCGGTCATAGACTTGGTGCTGCACCAACCGACGCGACAGCTTACGGCGGCTACATACGGCCGTTCGATGTACACATGTAATCTTGATTTGCTGGCAATGAACAGGCCGCCGGTCATTACGTATTTTTCTCCGGCGAACTTCGATACCCTGAGCGAATTGATGGGAATTCTGTTCACGGTGGAAGCGCAGGATCCGGATACGGACGCACTGGTTTATCACTGGATGCGGAACGGACAAGTAGTGGATTCCGGCATGTCGGTTAGGCTGGATTTCACGCAGGCGAACGCGAATGAGCAGGTGATCGCGGATGTGTTCGACGGGGAAGCGCATACGCAGCACGTGTGGACATTTTTTGTGTCGGGTTCTCAAGCCGCGCAGTATCCGGCGACCGTTCCCTTGCAGTTCGGACTTTCCGTTTATCCGAATCCGTTCAACTCCGCAGCCTCGATTCGTTTTGATATTCCCGCAGCGGCGCGGATAGACCTGTCCGTTTTCGATATTTCCGGCCGCCGGGTGACTACTTTAATCAAAGGACGGCAACCCGCCGGGCAGGGACGAATTTTATGGCGGGCGGACGCCGTGCCTTCCGGAACCTACTTTGTGCGGTTGTCTTCGGACCGCATTCACCTCGTTCAAAAAACACTCTTGATTCGGTGATGCACTCATGACTTACCATTTCCTTTCGCGGCGGCGGATGTTTCTTTTCATTCTGCTTGCCATCCTTTCGCTCGCCTCCCTTACCCCGTATGTTTACGCGGACACTTTGCGCGTTTGCACCTACAATGCCTTGAATTTTCGGGGGGCGGCTGACGCGGACCGCTATGACGATTTTAGAGTAATCTTTCGCGGCATAGACGCGGATATCGTCGCCCTGCAGGAGATTATTTCCGCCGACGCGGTGTCCGGACTTTTATCCAATGTGTTTTCCCAAGTCAGATCCGATTGGGCGGCGGCGCCCTTCGTAAACGGCTACGATACGGACAACGCGCTGGTCTATCGAACATCCCAAGTGGCGTTTATCTCGCAACGGGCAATTCATACTCAGCTTCGCGATATTACGGAATATCTGCTCCGCCCCGCGGCTCCCGCCGACACGTCGCTTCGACTGCGGATTTATTCGCTGCATCTGAAGGCAAGCCAGGGCACAGAGAATGAAATCAGGCGGCGCGACGAAGCGGCGCTGCTGCGAGCGCAACTGGATGTTCTGCCGGCGGGATCGCTTTTTTTCGTATGCGGCGACTACAACGTATACACGTCCGATGAACCGGCCTACCAATTGCTTCTGTCGTCAAGTCCCAACGTGAACGGCCAGTGTTTCGATCCGATTAACCGACCCGGAGATTGGAACAACAACTCGGCTTTTGCCGCGATTCATACGCAAAGTCCGGATGCTTCATACGGCGGCATGGACGACCGGTTTGATATCCTGCTTGTATCGGGCGGTCTGATGGATCCCGCCGGATCGCGAGTCCTGCCCGAAACCTACACACCCTACGGGAACGACGGGCGACATTTCAACAACTCGATTAACGCGGGAACGAATTACGCCGTACCGGACAGTGTGGCGGACGCGCTTTTTAACGGATCGGATCACTTGCCCGTATTTGTAGATATAATTCTGCAATCGGAATCGTCATCGGCCGGCGAGACTTCGGTGATTCCCGAGAATCCCGGTTTGATACGGTGTTATCCGAATCCGTTCAATTCAACATTGACCGTGGAAATCGCTCCGCTTCGGCAAGCTTCCACGCTGGACGTGTTTGATTTATTGGGACGCCGCGTGTATGAGATGCGCGTTCCGACCGGTGCGGTCTCGCCGCTGCGTCTGGATTTTTCCGCCTTCGGAACCGGTCCGTATTGGATTCAGCTTCACACGCCAACGGCCACCCACGTGGCAAGAGTCCTTCTTGTTCGATAACCGGTTCGCGATTTCCGCAGCAGTTCAGTCATCGAGGTAGCATCCATGACTTCTATTTCCCTGCCGCGTCTCATTCTTCTATTCGGAATGATCTCGGTTCTCCTGCTCACCGGTTGTCACAGCGATGAAGCATCGCTTTCGCCGCCGCCGGTTTCGCACGACGTCATTGCCTTGACCTATGAGAATCCGTTGGCAATTGAAGTCCATTCATCCCGCCATTGGGCTTTGCTGCTGCACGACCGCACGGCCTCATCCGGCCCGGCTATTCAATTGGTGGATATTGACGGCCGTTCCGTGCTGCACACGAAGATTCTGGATTATTACGACGTATTCGACATCAAATTTCTTTCCAACAACGAAGCCTGTTTTGCGGGAAGACCTCAAGGCAACATCGGTTATGCCGTTCAGTTCATCCGCCTGCCGGAATTGACCTTGGGGACACGGGTCATGACGTCCGACACCGCCGGAACGCACGGCTATCTGGCCGTGGATTCCGCTGGCGGCGCGGTGTATTATTCGCATGCGGGCGGCAACGGCGCCGATGGAGTTTATAAGATCTCACTGAGTTCCAAGTCTCTGGTGGATGCGGATAACGACAATCAAGCGCCCTTTGCCTTCAACAATGATTTAGTAGACGGACTGTTTAATCATCCGGCGCGGATTTTTTTCGACGCGGACAGCCGGAAGCTGGTCGCCGGCAATTTGGGCGCGGATTACATTTCGATGATCAACGCCGATTTGTGGGGTACGCTTTCACGAGCCGTCGAACACACTTTTCCCATGGACGGGACGTTTCAAATCGGTACGACTTCGGGCGGGCTGACGAACGTCCGGACGGAGGCGATGGGGAGTGGAGCGGGAGTATATGTATTTGCCGGAAGCACGAGCAATCTGGCCTATTTGGCGCGATTCGGCACGGCTTCTATCGGATTGGATTTCACGGAGGCGATGCCGGGGCGGCAGTGGCGCTATCGCAATGCGGATTTGCGCGTTCATCCGCGGGAAGACATCTTTTCGGTGTTCGTAATTCAGCAGGATTCCTCCCGGATCGGCATCGGTCAATATCGCCTGAACAATCTTCAACAAGTGGCCGGTTCGCCTTATCGGCCGCATGTTATTCCCGATTCCGATGTTTGCGCGATCGGGATGGACATCATCCTGGATAAATTGATTGTGGGTGATTCCGATCATCCGCGTCTGGAACTCATCAGCCTACCGTAGGTTTTTGTCAAATACGTAATGAAACTTCCGCTTGTAGCCATTGTCGGACGTCCCAATGTCGGAAAGTCCACGCTGTTCAACCGCGCCACCCGAACCCGTAAAGCCATCACCTCGCCGGAATCGGGCGTGACGCGCGACCGCCACGTGGCGGAAGCGGAGTGCCAAGGGCGCAGGTTTTTAATGATGGATACGGGCGGATGGGTGCCGAATTCGGCGGATTTATTTGAGACCGCCATCCGCGAACAGGTTCAGTTCGCTCTGGAAGAATGCGATCTCGTGCTCTATCTCGTGGACGTGCAGACCGGTCCTACGGACGTGGATCTGGACATCGCCAACATGCTGCATAAATCCTCGCTGCCGGTCATGCTCGTGGTGAATAAAGTGGACGGACCGAAGCAGGAACCCGAAGTCGCTTCGTTTTACAGTCTGGGGCTGGGCGATCCGTATCCGGTCAGCGCGGCGGGAGGAAGCGGTTTCGCCGAAATGCTGGATGTACTCGCGGAACAGCTTCCCGAAATGGGAAAGGCCGATGAACTGGCGCGACCGCGGCCGCTGGTGGCCGTGTTGGGTCGTCCCAATGTCGGCAAATCCTCCTTCGTCAACGCCATTGCCGGAAAACCGCTGCGCGTGGTGACAGACGTGGCGGGGACCACACGCGACGCGGCGGATACGGTGGTGAGCTACTATCAACAGCAATTAACGCTGATTGACACGGCGGGACTGCGGCGGAAATCCCGCGTCAAGGAAGCGGTGGAATTTTATACGACGGTGCGCACGCGCCGCGCGATTGAAGAATGCGACGTGGCGATCATTCTCACGGACGCGCAGGATGGAGTGGTCGTACAGGACGCTCGGCTTGTGCAGGACGCCGTTGATGCGGGGAAGGGCGTGATCCTATGCATCAATAAATGGGATCTGATCGAAAAAGATACTAAGACGGCGGATCGTCTTGTGCGTGATCTGGAAGACCGCTACGCGACGTTGAACTTCGTTCCGAAGTTATTCGTTTCCTGCATGGAGAAACAGCGCGTCTTTAAAATTCTGGAACTGGTTTTAAAGATACATGAAGAGCGGCAGAAGCGCATTGCCACTCCGGAACTGAATCGCTTTTTATCCGACCTGATGGAAACGACTCCGCCGCCCGCTATCAAAGGCCGCGATATGCGGTTGATTTATCTTACGCAGCCGGCCGTAGAACCGCCGCTGTTTGTCTTCTGGACGCGCCATCCGGAACTGGTCAATGACGGCTATCACAGGTTTCTGGAACGAAAAATCCGGGAACAGTACGGATTCGAAGGCATACCTTTGCGATTAGCCTTCCGTAAGCGATCATGACGGCGAGTACAGGTGCGCAGAGTGCGGACGTGGTTTTCTCCGGGGTGGAGGGATCGTTTTCCTATCGTGTACCGCATATGCTGGCGTCGGCGGTGCAGGTCGGAATGCGCGTGTTGGTGCCGTTCGGTCATCGGAGATTGACGGGCGTCGTGGTGAGTGTGGAGAGCGAACCGAATCCGAAGGCCACGCGGAATATAGAGCATATTTTGGACGAGCAGCCTGCGTTTTCGCCGCCATTGCTGCGGTTTACGCAGTGGATATCCGAGTATTACTTGTGTCCGTGGGGAGACGTGCTGAAGGCGGCGCTGCCGGCGGGAATCGCCCTCGACGAAAAGCGGCATTGGGCGGCGGGGGGCGCGAGCGAAGCGGAGATCGAAAGGTTTGCGGCGGAGTATCCGCATTCCTTGGCGTTAATCGAAGCCTTGCGGAACGGGCCGGTGACGCAGCAACGCATGACAAAGCAATATGGTCTCGCGCGTTCGGCGGCGCTCTTGAAGCGAATGCAAGAGGCGGGACTCATCGAGTTTCGACCCGTCCTTCAGCCGCCGCGCGTCAAATCGCATTTTGATTCCGTGGTCACTTTGGCTCCGGCCGTCTATGATCGTTTTGGGCCGGAGTTATTGACTTCACTGCGGTCTGTTCACGAGCAGCAGATTCTTCGCGAGATTTTCGAAAGCGGTCCCGAGGGAGTGCTCCGCTCCGATATGTTGAAGGGGGCGAGTTCAGGCCGGCGGCAGGCTTTTACGCGACTGCTTGGAAACGGATCTTTGGAACTGCGCGTAGAAGAAGTAAGCCGATGGGATCCGTTTGCGGAAAATATACCGGACGTGCATGAACCGGAAACGCTGACGGAATACCAGCAGGCGGCGGTGTCCGCGATTTCCACAGCCGTTGAACAGCAGCGTTTTATGCCGTTTCTCTTGTTCGGAGTGACCGGCTCCGGCAAAACGCAAGTCTATATCGAGGCGGTAAGGCGGACGCTGGAAAAGGGGAGAACGTCGCTGGTTTTGCTGCCGGAAATTGCTTTGACTCCGTTTGTGTGGGCAAGATTTTTCCGCGCATTCGGCGACCGGGTGGCTATTCAACACAGCGCGCAGAGTCCGGCGGTTCGATACGATTTGTGGCGGGCGATTCGGGCGGGACGATATCCGGTTGTGGTGGGTGCGCGCTCCGCGGTCTTTGCTCCGTTGGAACGGCTGGGACTTGTGGTCGTGGATGAGGAGCAGGAGGCGAGTTTCAAGCAGGAAGACACGCCGCCCCGCTACCATGCGCGGGATGCGGCTCTCATGCGCGCGCATATGGAAAACGCGGCCATTGTATTAGGCAGCGCCACTCCTTCGGCGGAATCGTATCATCATGCGCTGAACGGCCGGTACACGATGCTTCAATTGCCGGAAAGGGTGGGCGGAGCGTCCTCGCCGATCGTACGAATTGTTATGTGGAAAGCCAAACCGAAACCGGAACCGGAAGCCGAACCGGATACGAAAAAGAGCAAGAAACGCGCACCGGCGGAAGAATTGCCGATTTTAACGGACGAATTGAAATCGGCGGCGGGAGAGATTCTGGAGCGGGGGAAACAGGCGATATTCTTGCAGAACCGGCGGGGTTTTTCTCCGTTTTTAGTTTGTACGCATTGCGGAAAAGTCCCCGTTTGCCCGGATTGTTCGGTCAGCCTGACGTATCACCGCAAAGGATTGGCGCTGCGGTGCCATTATTGCGATCATCGGGAACATGCGCCGGACACGTGTCCACGCTGCGGATCCGCCGAATGGGCGGCGCAGGGATTGGGCACGCAGCGATTGGAAGAGGAACTGGCGGTATGCTTTCCGACGGCGCGCATCTTGCGGATGGATTCGGACACCGCGTCGCGTCGCGGTATGCACGGACGGATGGTGTCGGCATTTGCGGCCGGCGAATATGATTTTTTAGTCGGAACGCAAATGATCGCCAAGGGGCTGGACTTTCCGCTGGTTGAATTGGCGGCGGTGGTACAGGCGGATACGGAACTTTTTTATCCCGACTTTCGAGCGTCGGAACGCGGCGCGAGTTTGATTTTACAGGTGGCCGGGCGCGCAGGGCGGCGCGAAACAACCGGATCGGTAGTCATTCAAACGGCCGTACCCGATCACCCGGTTCTCCAAACCGCAGCTACGGGCAAGTGGGATGAACTTTTACATCGCGAACTCGCGCAGCGCGAACAGGGCGGATATCCTCCGTTTTCGCGGCTGGTGCTGATTCGTGCCATGCATCGAGAAGAATCGGCGGCGGTACGGGTCTTGCTGCGATTGCGAAGAATCCTACAGCAGAACGGCGGAGTGAACGTACTGGGACCGGCTCCGGCTGTGGTGAACAGAATACGCGGACAATATCGTTATCAGATGCTGGTACGGACTTCGCGGCGGGATGATGCCGCCGGAAACAGACTCCGCGACATGGTGCGGCAGGCTCTTATGGAATTGAAGCGAACGAAAAATGAGAGCCAAGCGATAATCGAGGTGGACGTTGATCCGCAGTCGGTCGTATAAAACCGTTGTGCTTTTTCTGCTGATCGGATGCACGTTATCGGCATGGGGGCAGTCGCGTGAGAAAGACTACGTCCGGCAGGATTCGGCGCGATTTCGCGTGTGGTATTGTCCGGAAGATGCGCAGGTCGTGAGGGGATTGTGGCAGACCATTCGGGATCGTATTCCCGTCGTGGAGAGACAGCTGGGACTTGCACTCGCGGATACCGTTGCGTTTGTGGTCACGCCGACTGAAAAGGAATGGTTTCGCCTGACGGCAGGCGCTCCGCTTTGGACGAACGGATTGGCGATCGCGGATCGCGGCATCGCCATTCTAAAATCTCCGCGCTTCGGTTTGCCGTATGGTCCTTTGCCGGTGACGGCGATTCACGAATACGTGCATCTTTTATTGGAAGCGGGAGCGCCGCGCGCGGCTTATCCGCGCTGGTTCAATGAAGGATTGGCGCAAGTGTTGGCCGGGCAGCTCGATTACATGGACAATCATCTGCTTGCACGGGCGGGAGCGGCGGGCAGAATTCACGGTCTGAATCAGATCGAAGGCTTGATGTCCATGTCCGCCCCGGAAGCGCAGCAGGCCTATGCCGAATCGGCGGTGGCCGTGCAGCTATTACAGTCACGCTACGGAATGACCGGGATGTCCAATCTGGTTCACGAGGTTCGCGCGGGGCGCAGGTTTGAAGACTCATTCTCGATGATTTTCGGCGCTCCGGTCGGGTCCTTCGAGACAGAATATCTGGCATATATACAGCGTACGTATCGCATCTCGCTCATTGGCGATACGGAGTTATGGATTTCCGCCATTTTTGTGATTCTTGTTTTAGCGGCGGGAATGGCCGTGTGGTTTCGCCGCCGCAAAACGATCAAGCGTTGGAGTGAGGAAGACGGACGCGCTTCGCCCGTTTCCGGTGAAGTTTCGCCGCCGCCATACACCGTAAACTACACGCTGATTCGCGGACGCCTGCACGAAAAAACCGAAGACGATTCGACGGAAGATAATCCACCTTTTGACCGGCCCATGCCGGGGAATTAAACCATGAGGACTCAGTGAAACATGCGGAGTTGATGAGGAAGATTTACACCGACACGCCTCCAATCCGGGTTCACAGTAAGACATTCATGGAGACCAGAATGAAAACGATCCTTTTCATCTCCCTGCAGTTCGCGTTGATCGCGACGGCCTTTGCGACGTCGGCCGGAACCACTGGTTTTGAACTTTTACGAACCGATGGATGGGCTTCCAATTCCGCGCTCGGCGGCAGTCAAATCGCCGTCGGTGGAAACCTCCATTCACTGTTCAGCAATCCAGCCGGCCTGACGGACTTGCAGCATCCCAAAGCCGCCGTCGGATTTTTCAAGCACGTAATGGACATCAACGCGGGCAATCTCGCGTATGCCCAGCCCTTGAAGAAAATCGGCGTGGCCGGAATCGGGATCACGTATTTCGATTATGGTTCGTTCGACCGCGCGAACGAGTACGGACAGAAGCAGGGGGAATTCGGAGCATCCGATTTTCTCTTTACAGCCGCATTGGCGCGGCCGTTCTACAAATCCCTGACGGGCGGAATTGCGCTGAAATATCTCAATTCGAGCATTGATTCATACACGGCTTCGGCTCTGGCTGCCGATATCGGATTTCAGTATCACACGGGATATTTCGGTTGGGACGTGGGTGCGGGTATTTACAATTTAGGTTTTGCCACTTCAGCCTATCTGGAACACAAAGACGATCTACCCACCGCATACCGGCTGGGATTGTCTGTCCCGCTTCAACATCTTCCGGCGCGGTTTTCATTTGCGGGAGAGTATATGGAAGCAGAAGGGATTCGCGGCTGCGGCGGTCTGGAGTTGACCTTCTCCAAGTATCTGCAAGGCCGTTTAGGATACAATACCATAGGTATTGATCAGAGGACAGGATTAGACAGCGATGCTCTGGCCGGATTCTCCGCTGGGCTGGGCATTCATATCAAAAGCCTAAGTATAGACTATGCTTTAACTTCACAGGGCGAGATAGGTTACCTCCATCGCTTCACGATAGGCACAACACTTCCGGGAACTGGAATTGGCCATTAAACCCTGTGGGAATTCGAGTGTCCAAAACTCAGGTGAGGCCAGATAGTGCTGTAGAGGACTTGCGGCTCGTTCGCGAATTTCAGGCTGGAAGCGAGAGGGCTTTCAATGAGCTTGTGCTGAAACACAGGCAGGGAGTTTTTCTGACGGCTTCGGGGATGCTGAGCAGCCGGGACGATGCTGAAGACATCACCCAGGAAGTCTTCATAAAAGCCTATCAGTCTTTGGGGGGATTCCGCGGAGAATCGGCACTTTACACATGGCTATACCGCATCACGATAAACCTGTGTTTGAATCATATTCGGAAGCGTAAAGTCCGTTCATCTTTTGGTCTGGAGCAGGTACAAGCTGTGTTGCCGGAGGCTGATAGAGCAGACAGCGATCTGGAAATTTCCGAACTGTCTTTAAAAGCCCGTACTGCGATTGCCGGTTTGCCGGAAAAGCAGCGGGCGGTGTTCATTCTTCGGCACTTCCGTGGACTGCCTCATGCGGAAATTGCCCGCATTATGGAACGGGATGAGGGCACGATCAAGGCGAATTACTTTCAGGCGGTGCGAAAACTCAGGGATAAATTGGGACCTTATCTGCAGGGAAAGGAATAAACCGGATACCGGACATGGCTTCGCGTGACGAAATATTACTGCGGCTGCTTGAACCGTATGCTACTCTGTCTTCGGAAGAATGGACAGAGGCGGAGGCTCTGGCTGTAAAAGATCAAGAGATCGCCACGGCATTGCGGGAATGCAAAGCTATGTCCGCATTGGATGAATCCGGTCTGTTCGGTCAACCCGACACCAGCGATGCGGTTTTCCTGGTTTCGCTTCGCGACCGCTTAAGCAAATCTTCCGCTCCGAAGTTCGGCGGGGTTTTCGGTACAGCCAGACAGGCAGCGCTTGTTTCTTCGGTTTGTGTCGTGCTGCTGGTGGCTATGATGAGCCCGCACAGCCATATTTGGGTGCGCTTTTCACCGTTGACGGAACAATCGGTTGAGAATGTTGCTTCGGCACTCGAAACCGTTCAGATGTACAGCGTAGATTCTTTGGTGCAAGCGGATGTCGAACCGGAATCCCTGGCCTTGTATTTGGATGTCCCTGAGCTTGCTGAAGACTGGGGTTTTAACGCCGCATCTGAAGAACCGCTGACGGATATGCTACTCGCTTTGGACGACCAATCTCTTGAGGAGGTGTTATACAACCTTGAACACACACGCTTCTTCTAAACAGCCAGTTTTAATTTTCGCGCTGGCAATCGCTATTTTATTGCTCCACGCGCTGCCCGCGTTTGCTCAAGGGAGTTCGCCTCAGGAGAAACCACGCTGGGGTAAAGAACGCATCGAAACGGTTATCATCGGCAAGTTTGCCTCCGAGCTCGATCTGACTCCGGGACAGGCGGAACAATTTTTTCCGCGATTCCGTCAATTTCAGAATCAGATGGAAGAACTGCAGCGGCAGCAGGCGAAACGGCAGCGCGATCTTGAAGAATTGTCCCGGAATCCGGAAACCAACCGCGATCAGGTTAATCAATTGTTGATGCAGCAGAGTCAGGATGAAGAGCAGATGACGGCATCGAAAAGACAGTTTCTGAGCGATGTTTCCGGCTTTCTCTCCCCGCAGCAGGTTTCCCGGTGTTCCATTTTAATGAATGATCTCCGCACCCATGTGCAAAAGTTCATGGATGACCGGCGGAATTCCCGCGGATCGGGTCATTCCAAGCAGGACAAAACGCGCCGCAAAGGTTTTTAGCCTTTATTTTCAATCATTCAGACCGTGCGGCATCAGCCGGCACGGTCTTTTTTTGTCTCCCCGCCGTGATTCACTTCTTGAAAATCAGCCGGAAATAGACGATATTAATGAAGTTTCTCTAAGCTTTTTTTCGCCCGTGACGAATCCCCCAGTTTCCACTCTAATCGTTTCCTACAATACGCGCAATCTTTTGGACGGCTGTCTCCGATCTCTTCGGCGGATAGCCGAGGATTTGCCTCTCGATGTCATCGTGGTGGACAATGCTTCCACAGACGGATCCGCGCTGCATGTTCGGACGCATTTCCCGGAAGTAAGGATTATTCCTAACGAGAAAAACATCGGCTTTGCGGCTGCGGTTAACCGAGGCATGTCGGAAGTACATTCTTCATTTGTATTTGTGTTGAATCCAGACACTATTGTTCCTCGTGAAACAATTCAGAAGTTATTAAATTATATCAAGATGGACGAGAAGTGTGCCCTTGTTGGCGCGAATCTCACAAATCCTGATGGGAGTATGCAGGCTTCCATTTTCCGTTTTCCGAGCCTTTTCAGAGAATTTTGGAATTTTCTTCCTGAAATCAAATTGCTGCTCCGGTTTCAAAAGTTAGGGACATACGTTCATTCTATACATGTTCCTGAAGATCGGAATGCGAAAGCTGCTGAAGAAGCCGGAGCGGTCGAGTGTATCAGTGGTGCGGCGTTCCTGATGAGGACAGAAGCTTTCAAATCTGTAGGCGGAATGGATGAAAGATTCTTCCTCTATCACGAAGAAATGGATTTATGCACCCGGATGCGGAGAGCGGGTTGGCAGATTCGCGCTCATCGGACTGCGCAGGTAATTCATTTTGATGCACAGGCTTCGGGATACACGCCGAAGCGGCTGCCTAACGCACCTGTGCTGAATTGGCGGATTGGCGGAATGGATCTGCTTTGGCAGAAACATAAACCCGGCCTGAAACATACCCTGTGGAGGGTGCAAGCCAAAGGGTTGTTACGGTTCCGTATTGGATTGTGTTTTTTGGCATTGCCGTTTTCCGGCAAACAACGTTTAATACGGAAGAAAAGAATTGGGGAATTGGTGAGTGTGGTCACAATGTTGAGAGGGAATGGATGTTGTACGTGATGGATGCGCCATTTTGCTTGACTATTTCCCGCAATTTTCTATATTTGTAGGTTTACAGATCACTTGGCGAACCGGGCCCAAAACCCGGCCGTCAGCACCCTTGAAATGTGGCCCTTGGAGGTTTTCGTGGCACAGTTGACAACCGACAAAATTCGTAACGTGGGATTATTCGGGCATGGCCATTCGGGTAAAACGATTTTAGCCGAAGCCATGCTGTATTCCATGGGTGTAATTACGCGCATGGGCAAAGTAGAAGACGGATCAACCGTTTCCGACTTCAGCAAGCAGGAATTGGAAAGACAGATGTCCATTTCCGCTACGGTGCTGCGCGGAAATCACAAGGACTGTGTCATCAACTGTATAGACGCCCCGGGTTTTACGGACTTCATCGGAGAAGTATACTCCAGTTTGAGGGCGATTGATTTCGGTATTCTCGTTGTGGACGGCAGCACCGGACATGACATCGGTCACTCGCGCGTTTTTGGCATGGCGCATGACGATCATCTGCCGTGTATGTTTTTTATAAGCAAGCTGGATAGAGAGCACGTCAAGTGGGATGAGACGCTGAAAGGACTTGTCGAAGAGTTTGGCAATCATGTGCTGCCGTTGGAATTTCCGGTCAATGCCGGGCCGAGTTTCAACATGATTGCCAGCGCACTGACGATGAAGGCCTATCACTATGAAGACGACGGCAGCGGCAAATGCACGGAGCAGCCGCTATCGGGCGATGCAAAGAGCAAGGCCGAGGAGATTCGTTCCAAGCTGATGGAAGCTGCGGCGGAATCGGACGACGCGCTGCTGGAAAAATTCTTTGAAAACGGCGAACTGACGGCGGCGGAATTCGAACAGGGACTCAAGCTGGGGATTGCCAAAGGCACGATTTATCCGGTTCTGTGCGGTTCGGGATCGAAAAATATCGGCACGAATCGGTTACTGGATTTTCTGCTGCATTACGCGCCGTCTCCCTTGAACCGGCCTCCGGTGGAAGTGAAAAGCGGTAATGCAGACGTAATTTTGAAGGCCGATATGAATGAACCGTTTGCGGGTTTTGTGTTTAAAACCACGGCGGAAGCTCACGTCGGCGAGCAGTCTTTTGTGCGCGTTTTCGGCGGCAAGATTGCGCAAGGCAGCGAACTGCAAAATCCGAACACGGGCAAGAGCGAAAAGGTCGGACAGATTTTCACGATGTGCGGCAAGAACCGGACTCCGGCGGAAACTTTTATTGCAGGCGATATCGGGATTATGGTGAAGTTGAAGAGCACTCGCACAGGCGACACGCTGAGCGATCCCAAGCGCGTCGTTCAGTTTCCCGACATTCACTTCCCCGAACCGGTTTTGGAGGTGGCGGTTATCCCGAAAACCAAAGGCGATGAAGATAAAATCGCCAGCGGCTTGAACGCGCTGCGGGCGGAGGATCCCAGTTTTTCGCTGTTCATTGATCCGAGTCTGGGGCAGATGGTTCTCAAAGGGCAGGGCGATCTGCACCTCACGAATATTTTGGCTAAGCTGCAGGAACGCTACAACGTACCGGTAGATACCATCGAACCGAAGGTTCCGTATCGGGAAACGATTCGCGGCATCGCGGAATCGGAAGGCAAGCACAAGAAGCAAACGGGCGGCCGCGGCCAATATGGCTTGGTGTTCGTGAAACTCGAACCGAAACCGCGCGGTGAAGGCTATGAGTTCGTAGACGCCATCGTGGGCGGCGCGATTCCCGGCAAGTTTATTCCGGCGGTGGATAAGGGAATTCAGGAAACGTTATCGCGCGGAGTTATCGCGGGATATCCCGTGGTGGACGTTCGCGTCACGCTGTTCGACGGCAAGTTTCACGAAGTGGATTCGTCCGAATTGGCATTCAAGATCGCAGGCCGTCTCGGTTTCCGCGCCGCATTCAAAAAATGCAAACCGACGATTCTGGAACCGATTTACGATTTGGTTGTTAAAGTTCCCGAAGAATACATGGGCGATGTGATGGGCGATCTGTCGTCACGCCGCGGAAAGATTCAAGGTATGGACGCGGAAGGACGCTACCAGATCATTCGCGCCAAAGTGCCGCAGAAGGAATTGTACCGCTACGCCACGTCTTTACGATCTATGTCTCAGGGACGCGGCATGGCGACGCAGACCGTTTCGCACTATGAAGAAGTTCCGCCCGAAATCCAACAGAAGCTCGTGGCTGAATACGTGGAGGAGAAGGAAGAAGAGTAGGGAGGAAGCCGGTGGATCGCCTGTGGGCCCCCTGGAGGATGCCGTACATCATGTCTACGGTCAAGGAAAAAGACGACGGCTGTGTGTTTTGCAAAATGCTGGCAGAACAGAATGATGCCGGGAATTATATTCTGCATCGTTCGAACCATGCCTTCGTAGTCTTGAACCTGTA
>RPQS01000083.1 GCA_003818605.1 Candidatus Zhuqueibacterota bacterium
AATTACGATCCGTGCATCTCGTGCGCCACGCATGCCATCCGTGTCAACATCGAATAGTGTAAAAAGATTCCGGCGTCCTCCCCTGCGCCGACGCACCTGCCGCGGAGAGATCAGCGGCTTTCAGCGGGCTACTCGAAGTGGCCCGCTTTTATTTTGTCATTCGCTAACCTTAGTGCCGTGCCTTGACCGTTTGGCAGTTGCTTTTATGAGGAGTTTTTCGCATCTTATGCTGTTTTGCCGCTACTATGTAAATTCCTTTGTATCAGCCTCTTAGAATGCCTTCATGACTCCTGACGATCCCGCGAACAATCCCTATCGCATCCTCGATCTGGATTATCAAGCCTTAGGCTTCCGCTGCGGACTTGAGGTTCATCACCAAATCCTGACGGAGCGCAAGCTTTTCTGCCATTGCCCGGCGGGTCTGTATTCCACAAAAGTAGACGCCGAAGTGATGCGCCACATGCGGCCCACGCTCAGCGAACTCGGCGAATACGACCCCTGCGCGCTCATGGAATTTAAGACGAAAAAAGAAATCGTCTATCTCCTCAACAAGGAATCGGTGTGCACGTACGAAATGGATGACACGCCGCCCTTCCCTATTGATCAGAAAGCCGTGGATATTGCGCTCGAAATCGCCATGCTGTTCGGCTGTCAGATTGTGGGCGAAGCGCATATCGCGCGCAAGCAATATCTGGACGGTTCCATTCCCACAGGTTTCCAACGCACGACGCTGGTCGGCGTGAGCGGATCCATTCCGTTTACCTCCCACTTTCCCCCCGCGAGCGGGGGGACGAAAGGGGGGTCAACGACTGCGCCCGAGCGGCAAATTGGAATCATTCAACTCGGTTTGGAAGAGGACGCCTGCCGCGAAGTGAGCGACATGCGCCATGAAGTGCAGTTCCGCACCGACCGGCTGGGAATGCCGCTGATCGAAGTCGTTACGGAATCGGTGCTGCACCATCCGTATGAAGTGGCCGAAGCGGGAAAACTGATTTCGCAAATTCTTCGTTCCACCGGCAAAGTCCGGCGGGGCATCGGCAGCGTACGGCAAGACGTCAATGTCTCCGTCACGGGCGGTACACGTGTCGAAATCAAGGGCGTTCCCCGTATTCCGCTTTTCCCGCGTTTGGTTTCCATCGAAGCCTATCGGCAGAAACGTCTGCTCGATTTGCGCGACGAATTGAAGCGGCGGGGAATCACCGAAACGTCGCTCGAATTTTCGATTCACGAAATGCCCGCGGAACGCATTCACTTTCGCACACCGAAGCTGGCGTCTGCGCTCGAACGCGGAATGCGCATTGCCGCTGTGCGGATTCCCGGAATTCAGGGATTACTCCATTGGGAAGTGCAGCCGGGGCGAACGTTCGCACATGAAATCGCGGGGCGGGTGCGGGTCATCGCGTGCTTGGATGAAATGCCTAATTTGTTCCATACGGATACGGACGGCGAGTTCTCGCTTTTCCCCGAAGAACAAACCGCTGTGCGTGTGATGACGGGCGCGAAAAACGGCGACGTGGTTATCATTCTATGGGGCCCGGACGAAGATGTGACCACGGGAATCAACGAAGTGTTAGCCCGCATCCGCGAAGCCACACAGGGGGTGCCTTCGGAAACGCGGCAAGCACGGAAAGGCGGCTGGACGGATTTCGAGCGGCTGCTGCCCGGTCCGAACCGCATGTATCCCGATACGGACACGCCGCCGACTATCGTTACTCCTGAGCGTGTAAAGCGCATCCGCGACAGCCTTCCGGAACCTCCGTGGTCACGGCGGGAACGGCTTCGCGGAACGGGATTGAGCGATGCCCTCGCGGATCAAATGCTGCTCTCACCGTTTTTCGATTTGTTCTGGAACATTCGCAATGAAACGAAGCTATCCGCCAATCGGATTGCGCGCGTCTTGATACAGGATATCCGCGCGGCGCGAAGGCACGGCGGACATCCCGACCGCATTACCGATGACGCGTGGCGAAAATTGTTCGCGCATCTTCAGTGCGGTGAATTGAATTGGGAAGCTGTACCGCAATTAGTCAGGATTCGGTCGCGGCGATCGGGTGCGGACTGGATGAGTATTGCCACCAAGCAGCAAATGCTGCCGCTGGCCGAAAACGACTGGCAGCCCATTGTGGATTCCGCATTGAATCTTCAAACGCGTACGAAATTTAAAGAAAGTCGCATCCGCTGGCTGATGGGACAATTGCAGAGGCCGCCGGGCAGAATTCCTGCGCAGCGCGTCGCCGAACTTCTTGCGCAGAAAGTGAGAGACAATCATGTCTGAACCTCACGATCCCGAAGACTATCGCGGCTATCGCGATCCGGCGAAAGCCACGCTGATCAAGCATAAAATACGCGTGTGGTCGGATGTGAAAATGGACACCGCCGACGGTGTATTTGAAGGATTGATCCTGCCGCGCGCGGAAACGGAAAATCCGTTTCACATTGTGCTCAAACTGCGCAACGGCTACAATGTCGGCGTGCATGTGGATCGTATTCATACTGTCACGGAACTCGGCTACAAGAAAGCACACTATAAAATACCCGAAAAGGCATTTCCGTACGATCCGGTGAAGCCGAACGTGACGCTTTTAGGAACGGGCGGAACGATTGCCAGCCGGTTGGATTATCGAACTGGGGCGGTGATCCCCGCGTTCTCGCCGGGAGAACTTTACGGTGCGGTGCCCGAATTAGCCGACATCGCCAATCTGACAACGAAGAAGATTTACGCCGTTTTTTCGGAGAACATGACTCCCGAGACGTGGATCGGAACAGCCAAGGCGATTGATGAAGAAATCCGCGCCGGTGCGGACGGCATTGTAATCGGACACGGCACGGATACGATGCACTATACGTCAGCCGCGCTGACGTTCATGGTGCAGGATCCGCCCGTACCGATCATCATGGTCGGTTCGCAGCGCTCTTCCGACAGACCTTCTTCCGATGCGGCCCTGAATCTGATTGACGCCACATATGCCGCCGCGTACGGCGATATCGCCGAAGTTCTCGTATGCATGTTCGGCCCGACGTCGGATCAATATGACCTGCTCCATCGCGGCACGCGCGTGCGGAAGATGCACTCCTCGTACCGTTCTACCTTCCGCACGATTTCCGACACTCCGGTGGCTACGGTTCGCAAGGGAGAAATCCGCACGATCAAGACTGATTACCGCCGACGCGACAAAAACCGCGAACTGAAGCTGGACGCCGTGTTCGATGACCGCGTGACGATTCTCTATTACTATCCCAACATGAAGCCGGATTTAATTGATGCGCTGGTGGCAAACGGCTATAAGGGAATCGTGATTGCGGGAACGGGACTCGGCCATTTCAACAAGCCGCTCTACCCGGCGATTAAAAGAGCGATTGCCGCGGGCGTTCACATCTACATGACCGTGGAAACGCTGTGGGGATACGTGCAGATGTACGTGTACGATACGGGACGCGATATCATGGACTTGGGTGTCGTTCCGGCGGGAAATATGATTCCGGAAACCGCCTATGTGAAACTCGGCTGGGCTTTAGGTCACACGCATGACCGCGAAGAAGTTAAAAAACTTATGCTCACTCCGATTTGCGGCGAGCTGACCGAACGCGAACCGATTGACGGGTACCTGATTATGCAGGGCGGACTGCCGGAAATCGAGCAGTTCCTGCTCAAGCACCGGCGTTGATCCAAGGCAAATTGCTGTCAATAAAAAAGGCTCGGGACAATCCTGAGCCTTTTTTAACAACTTCATTTCGATTACATGATCGGCATTTTACATTCGGCGGCGCTGACCGCCATTCGTTTGTCCACCTGACTGATGTGATCGAGTACCCAGTCGCGGAGCCACCGCTGAACCTGCATCACTACGTAAGTGGAAGCGCCTTGTTTGTTGAAGACACGTTCCATTTCCCGCATCCGCGCGATGAACTCCAGGTGCTGAGCCCGATGCGGCGCAAATCCTGTACAGCGTTTGCGCTGAAGGTAGCTCTCCTCGGCGGCAAAATGCTGAACGGTGTAGGATTCCAGAAATTCAAACAGACTCGCGATGACGTTTCGGGCTTCATTGCGATTCATGGATTCGAGCAGTTCATCTATCTTGCCGATGATCTGCTGGTGTTGTTCGTCCTGCCAGTCAAGACCGGTGGACAGCTCGGGTGTCCAGTGAACCGCCATGATTCCTCCTGTCAAACGTACAAATGTGTCTCACATGTTATAGTGCAAATATTATGCG
This sequence comes from Candidatus Zhuqueibacterota bacterium, assembly GCA_003818605.1. Lineage (GTDB taxonomy): Bacteria > Electryoneota > RPQS01 > RPQS01 > RPQS01 > RPQS01. The sequence goes on from RPQS01000083.1 coordinate 4,212, forward strand.
CAGATGAAATTTCAAGCGAACCTGCAAAGGAGCAGGGAAATCCGGTAATAATCCCTTAATGCGATTAATTCTTTCCAACGAATGGAATAAATAAGCAAATCCCCGCTTGCGGCGGGGATTTGTAAAAACTAATGCTATACGAAACGCTTTACGATTCCCGCATTGACAACAAGATCTCGCCTTGCTGTACATTATCGCCTTCACTGACATGGATAGTGACTACGACGGCATTGGCGGGGGCATAGACCTTCGTATTCATTTTCATCGCGTCTATTTCCAATAGAACGGTGCCGCGTGTAACCGATTGGCCCTCTTTGACCAGAATTCGGTTAATTGCACCAGTCAAGGGGGAAATGATCTGACCGGGTTCACCGGCTACGGGAAGTTGAGTCGAGGCGCGCGGAAACACCGGAGCGGGGGGACTCATCGGTACGCTGGCGGCGCCGGCAATGGCGGCAGGCAAACCGGATGGAAGCTCTGCATCATCTTCCACCAGCTCGAGTTCGACCTCGTAAGGGATACCGTTTACCCGAACGCGATACTTCTTCATAATGTATTATGCCTTTCTGCCAACTTGTCTCGTGATCAGAAGCTGTGCGCGGCCCAGATCCTGCCACGCTTCATTTGCCGCACTGGGCGTGAGATAGCGAATGCGATGAACGCGCACCGGCTGTTTTTCCAAGTCGGAAATAACAGCGATAATAGCCGCCACGACCGATGGATCCACGTCTGTTTGCGGCAGCCCGGGTGTCATTTCGGATTGTGCAGCCTGTCGGGATTCGGACTTCCCGGAATGACGGATAAAAGCGCGAATGCCCGCGATCAGCAAGACCGCCGCCGCACCGAACAAAACCGATAAAAAGTCTATGGAAAAACCTTTTATCATTGCGCGCTACAACGGCATCGTGCCGTGTTTCTTGGCGGGGCGAAGTTCCCGCTTGGTGTGCAGTGTTTCCAGAGCAAACAGCAGATATTCGCGCGTATCGCGCGGCATGATGACCGCGTCCACCTGCCCTTTTCCCGCCGCCACATAAGGTGATGCGTGCTGGCGGCGGTATTCCTCGGTTTTTTCCGTACGCACGGCATCGCGGTCTTTGGCTTGTTCGAGTTCCTTCTTATACAGAACACGCACCGCGCCGTCCGCGCCCATCACGGCAATTTCCGCCGTCGGCCAGGCAAAAACGCGATCTGCTCCCATGGCCTTGCCGCACATGGCCAGATAAGCTCCGCCATAAGCCTTGCGCAGAATGATCGTGATTTTGGGCACGGTGGCCGCTCCGTAAGCAAACAGCATTTTTGCGCCGTGCCGGATGATTCCGCCGTATTCCTGTTCGATGCCCGGCAGAAAACCCGGAACATCCACGAGCGTAACCAGCGGAATGTTCATGGCATTGCAGAAGCGGATAAAGCGGGCGGATTTGTTGGATGCGTTGATGTCCAGCGCTCCGGCTAATGCATTCGGCTGATTGGCCACAAGACCTACGCTGCGGCCGCCGATCCGCCCTAATCCGATGACAATGTTGGGTGCGAATTGCGGCTGGATTTCAAGAAAATCACCGTCATCCACCAGATGCAGAATCACATCGAGCACATTATACGGCTCGCGCGGATCGTCCGGAATGATTTCATCCAAAAAGAGATCGGGAGTGAATTCCAGAACGCTGCCGCTCGAAACGCGCGGCGGATCCACGGTGTTGTTCTGCGGAAGAAACGATAGCAAGCGCTTCGCGATTTCAACCGCCTCTTCATCATTCTGCGCCATAAAATGCGCAACACCGGAGAGACTGGTGGCCACTAAGGCTCCGCCTAACGCTTCTGCCGTGATGTCCTGGCCGGTTACCGCCTTTACAACTTCCGGTCCGGTGATAAACATCTTGGCCGCTTTCGAAACCATAATAATGAAATCCGTCAGCGCGGGGGAATAGGCGGCTCCGCCTGCGCAAGGTCCGGCGATGATGGAAATCTGCGGGACGACTCCGGAAAGCAGAACGTTGTCATAGAAGATGTGGCCGTAACCATGAAGGGAATCCACGCCTTCCTGAATGCGCGCGCCGCCGGAATCGTTGATCTGGATAAACGGCGCGCCGCAGCGAAGAGCCTCCTGCATCACATCGTGGATTTTCTCGGCATGGCGGGCACCGACGGCTCCGCCGCCTACGGTAAAATCCTGAGCGGCTACAAACGTAAGTCTTCCACGGATAGCACCGCAGCCTACAACAACACCATCCGAGGGATAAGTGACTCCGTCCGGATCATCAGGCGCCGTTACAAACAATCCGAGTTCCTGAAACGTACCCGGATCGAACAGCAAGCCTACTCGTTCCCGCGCCGTCAGTTTGCCGCTTGCGTGTTGCTTTTCAACTCGACTGGCGCCGCCCATTTCCCAGATTTTTTTTCGGCGTCTTTCGAGTTCAAGCAGTTGTTCTTTGGTTGTCGGCATATCGTTTACAAGTAATTCCTTGTTAATTTAAAAGCTACACATCAAGATCGGGTAAAAATCAGACGGTGCAGCAAATTTTGCAAGCAATAAAATTTACCGAAATCGGTTTATATTTGCAACCAAACAGACGCGAATTGAACATTAGTTCATTTGTGATGTTTTGAATATTTTATACATACCGATTTTATAGCAAGTGCGGGCGGCTCATATAGAGCCGCCCGCACCGGTTTCATGATGTCGTGATCGGGTAGCTGATCAGAGGAGTTCAGGCTTCACGACAGTCACTTCGCCAAGATTAAGTGCGCGGAGGGGCGCTTCGATTTTTTCTTTATCGCCAACGACTACGATCAACAGAGCATCCGGATTGATGTGCGCTTTGGCAAGCCGCGTGGCTTCTTCCACGGTCACTCCGCCCACAGTGCGGCTGTAGTCGGTCCATTCGGTGAGCGGCAGGCTCTGCAGGAAAATGGTATTGAGTTGTGCGGCGAGCGCGTTGAAGGTTTCAAAGTTCTGCGAATACCCCTTAATGAGATTGTCCTTGCTCGCCTTCAACTCGTCTGCGGTTAACGGCCGCGGGCCACGGATGTCCCGCAATTCCTTCATAAATTCCACAACGGCTTTATCGGTGACTTCGGTCTGCACCTGCGCATAGGCGCTGAAGGGGGCAACGCCGCGCCGGCTGGAAAAACCGGAATAGGCGCCGTAAGTATAACCGTTTTTCTCACGCAGATTGAGATACAGACGCGCGATGCTTCCGCCGCCTAAAGCCTGATTCATAACGTCGGTGGTTGTGTATTCGGGGTCGGAACGCTTCATGCCCAGATTTCCCAGAACGATGACGCTCTGCGGCGCGCCGGGTTTGTCAACGATGTAGATTTTAGTGGCCGCCAGCGGCGCGGGTGCAGGGATATCGGCAATCTTCGACGGATTCGGCTTCCAATTGCCGAAAGCTTTTTCCAGCGTGGTTTTCGCTTCCTCCAGAGAAATATCACCTACGACCACAAAGGCCGTATTGTTCAACGCGAAGTAATTTTTGTAGAAATTCACCACATCGTCACGCGTGATCGCATTAACGGAAGCTTCGGTGCCGGTTCCCGTATGAGGTTGACCGTAAGGATGCTGCGGTCCGTAGAGCAGACGGCCGAAAGCCTTAAACGCCGCCGCATACGGCTGACGGGCCTGCTGCTGAATTGTGCCGATTTGACTCTGCTTGACGCGATCCAACTCTTCCTGCGGGAATGTCGGATTGATTAAAACATCCGTGAGAATCGCCAAACCATCCGAGAGTTTGGATTTCAGCACGTTGATTCCTACCGTCATACCGTCCCAAGATGCGCCGGTATTCAGATCTGCTCCGATCTTCGGCAGATCATCGCTGATCTGAATGGATGTGCGTGTTTTCGTTCCTTCATCCAGCATGTCGGTAGTCAACGCCGCCAGACCGGCTTTATCCAGCGGATCCATCGCGTAACCGCCTTTGAAAACCATATTGATCTGAACCAAAGGCAGGTTGTGCTTTTCGACAAGATACAGCGGTACGCCGTTGGCCAGTTGAGCCTGCTTGATTTGCGGCGGAGTGAAAGTGGGATCGGCGGCGGGAGCGGGTTCTTTGGTGCGATCAACGTCAACGGACATCGCCGTCAAATCGCCTTGCGGCACCAAATGGAGAAGGACGCGCTTATCGGGATCCAGATATTTACGCGCGGCTTGCGATATGTCGGCCGCCGTCGTCTTCATATACGTATCCAAATGCCACTGGAATTTATTCGGCTCACCTAAATACGTATTATACAGATTCAAGCGATCCGAAATGCTGCCGAATCCGCCCACGCGTTGCAGCGACCGGACGAAGCTCGCTTCCCAATCCGTCTGATATGGAGTCAGCTCGGTTGGGGTTACACCCTTCGTGCGCACTTCCTGGAGGACTTCATCCATCGCCTTTTCAATTTCATCCAGCGTGTGTCCTTCGCGCGCCGTAATGACGATGTAAAACACGCCGGTGATTTCCATATTGTCCAGAAACGCGGTGACGTCCTGCGCAATCTGCTTTTCATAGACGAGGGATTTGTAAAGCCGCGATGATTTTCCGTCGTCAAGAATGTTGGAAAGAAAAACCAACGCAGCTTCATCCTTCGAAAAGCGCGGGGGAGCAGGCCACGCGCAATAGAGGCGCGGCAAGGTGATGTTATCTTCCGCCTGCAAACGGGTAACTCCGTCGAGCTCGGGAACCCAGGCTTCAATGCGGTCAATCGGTTTGCCGGCGGGAATCGAACCGTAATATTTTTCCACCCAACCCTTCACTTGTGCGGTATTGAAGTCTCCGGCGATGCAAAGGGAGGCGTTATTCGGCGTGTAATACGTTTTGAAAAAATTCTGAACATCTTCCAAACTGGCGACGGAAAGATCCTCCATGCTGCCGATGATGCTGTGCACATAAGGATGCTGGGGAGGGAAGATCGCGGGGAGGAGCAGTTCGTCCGCTTTCGCATAGGGAGTATTATCCACTCGCTGGCGGCGTTCGTTTTTCACGACGTCTCGCTGGGTATTCAAATCTTCCAGAGTCATGGCCGGCAAAAGATACCCCATGCGATCCGCCTCCAGCCACAGCACGTATTCCAGATAATTGCTGGGAACCACCGAGAAGTAGTTCGTGCGGTCTTCATTGGTTGACCCGTTATCATAGCCGCCGAACGCATCAGTGGAATAATCGGTCGGATGATGCTCGGAACCTTCGAACATCATGTGTTCGAAAAGATGGGCGAATCCCGTCCGTCCGGGTCGTTCGTTTTTCGATCCCACATGATACCACGTGTTGACCGTGACGTTGGGCAGGGAATGGTCTTCATAGAGAATAACGTCCAGCCCGTTAGGCAGTACGTATTTCTCGAACTTGATTTCGGGCAACGTTGCCGCGCCGGCGACGGCCGCAAATAGAAGGATCGCCGCACAGAAACCCAAACAGAGTGCCTTTTTCATGGATGTCCTTTTTGCGCTGAATTCCGCAGTTTTGCCCATTGGACATAGTCGCAAATGAACATGTTGCACTCAAAACAGGAAGCCGTGGAATTGCCCCAACCGGATGGATTCCATACCAATAGCCTCTTGTTGAGGATTATTTTAATAAATACAACAATATGGCGCATAGACGATCTGTGCACTTTTTTCATGTTTGCACACTTGTCCGAAGTCGAGTTTTCGGTCATGAACGTGCGGTACGATTTAGAGGAGGATATGCCTCTTAGAAATGGGGCGTGTGATGGACCCGAGTGATGGGAGAAAGGGAGCGAAGGACCTACTTACGGTCGGTGATGATCGGGACTTTGCCTTCATCTACGATGATTACAGGTCGGGTGCGGGGGACGATGCGAATCGGCAGTTCTTTCCGTTCTCCGGGACTGATGACAACATCATAAGCCGTTTGCTCCGGGTCATGAAAGGCCGGCATGTTTCTGTCGGATACTGTGAGAGTCCATTGTCCGGGACGAAGTTCGTCAAATGAAAAACGGCCGCTGCGATCTGTTACAGACCGCAGAATCTCCTGCATGTTGCGTATTTCGACTTCAAGATTTGCCAAGCTGCCCAGGCGATCCAGCGCCAAATCGGAGTCTTTTCGTGCAGCGGTTGAATCGCCGGCTTCAATAAAAATACCGTGCTCATTGTTTCCCGACGTCAAGCCGTATAAAGCAATGTCTCCGCAGAGCGATGCGCCATGAACGACTCCCAGATGGATCATTTCGGTTTCGCCGCCTTGAATATCCAATTTCATGGGCACGCGCAGTGTGGTGACGCGATCAAAACCGATGGATGGCTTCTCCACCTGCAAATAATGTGATCCGGGTTTGACTGAGGAAAAGGAGAAATTGCCTTTGGAGTCCGTTAATGCTGCAAGATCATCGAGCCGGACGACCACGCCCGATAAGCCTTTCCGCGTCGGATCTTCCACATCAAGAATCGTGCCCTTGACGGCGCCGAGTTCCGTCTGACGTCCAACCGGCATGCCGATCGGCACTTCATATCCCAGCATCCACGACGTGCCGCGCGGCAATAAATCCTGCTCGTCGGCGATTCGGCGATATTTCAGCAGCAGCGTATGACGGCGCAATACCGTATAGCGAGCATCAAAAGAAATCTGATTGCTCTCGAAACGCGATTGATCCGGATAAGAGCTTTGCCGATAGCTGGCTGTGAGCAGCGGTCCGCGAATGATTTTGCAAGTTGCCGAGAACGAAAGAATCCGGCTGCGTCTTAATGAAGCGGAAGACCCGCTTGTCCCGAACTGATACGATGCGCTGTAGCTTTGGCGGGAACTGGGTGTGAAAGTGAATCCCGTACCGTATCTTTCCAAATGCGCCGAATGATCGAGGAGTTCATCGTGGGACTGTCCTTGCCGGATCAGTCCGTTAATGCTGAACAAGCGAAATGCGCGCCGTAAACGGAGGGACGCGGTTCGCTCGCGATAATTATAAGCCGCCGCGCTCAAGGCATCGTAACGGTGAAAATCCTCCAGATCAAGGCTTGACTCTATTCGCAGCGGCAGTGAATAGGACAATCCGGACAGAATCTGCTGTTCGCGAAGGGCGGCGCTGCGCGCGGTATCTTGCTCCAGATTCTGCGCCAGCATGCGAAAGGATCCTTGCCAGCGAAGTTTGGACGCGAGCGGAACAAATAGCGTGACCTGATTATGATCTTGATCCCGGTAGCGGCCGGCATAACCCGGTGTCGCGTAGATTTTTTCCACCGTCCAGTCGGACCCGCGCCATGAACCCGTGAAACGCGCTTGCGCCGCATGGGCGGCACGAGCGGAACGGTAAAGATCCTGTCCGGCGGAATACTCGATTTCACCCCGAATTCCATACCAGAGGGAAACTCCGGACGAAACGCCGAATAGCGTCCGATCGGTTTCTTGCTCATTTTTTTGCAGTATGTTCAGGCGAAGACTAAAACGCGGATCGGGTTGGACGGCGGCGTACACTGCGCCTTCATTCAAATCGTTTTGCCCGAACCGTGCTTGCATCGCGTATCCGCCGAAACCGAAACGGCCTTGTTGATACGAAACGTTGACGCCGCGGCCCAGCCGGTTCTTTTCCGTGAGCGCCGAGAGTCCGAAGAGTAAATCTCCGCAGCGAAGCTCGGCTTGTTTGTTTTGTACAGTGACATAGTATTCATCGCGCAGACCGTAGTAATTCCGTTCCAGATTCTGAGGTCCGCGCAGCCGATAGCTGATCTTGTAAGCTCCCTTGGCACTCAAAGTTCCGGACCCGGCAAGCTCGACTTGCGCGCCGCTTTCCTCACCGGCCTGCACATATCGTGCGGACAGTCGCGACGGCACGCGATGGTAGGGATCTCCGGCAAATCGGGGTCGGGGAATGATCTCTACAACCGCAGTGGCTTGCCGTTCTCTCGTTCCCGCATCCGAATCAACAATTCGCGCCGACAGAGTCAACCGGTGTGTGAACGCATGCATCGTTGTTTTTTCGGAGCGGACTTCGGCAGCGGTAATACGCGATTCTCCCGGCGCAAGAGCAAGTTCCGATAAATCCATTTTCACCGGCAAGCCGGACGTGCTGTGAATCGTCAAGGCGACCGGACACGCTTTATTGCTGCGATTGATAATTTCAAACTGTGCTTTATAATCTTCGCCGGCCAGAACGCTGCGCGGAGCATCGCGCACGGCGATTTCCAGTTGCATGACGGGGAGAACCTGAACGCGGGCTTCCGCTGATGCGAAACCGGACGAATCCTCTATGTCTCTCGCGAAATAGCGTATGAGATAGTCGCCGGGAGCAGCGGCGGCGGGAATCGCCGTGCAGATCAAACGCAGGTCACTTTCGCCCGGCGAAAGATAAAATAGAGAATCCCCGACTACAGTCCGCCACCCTTCGGGCAGCAGAACGTATTCAAGGATTTTTCGTTGAACCGCAGCAGCGTTCGTCACCAGAAACGACCGGGTCAGAAGCGTCGGCGCCTTTACAGGCACGATAGTGGAATCGCCGGTCTCCGCGCGGAGACTGGATTCCGACGCTAAGGCCGGAAGCGCAGCGGCAGCCAGCGTTGCCGCGAGGGCAAGTATTGGCCAGGCTTTTCGCAAATTCTAAAATTCCAAATCGTATTTCGCTCCGAAAACGTTTTGATCACCGTTATCGAGCACAACCAGAGCTTTATATTTTCCGGCGGGCGTACTGCCCAGATTCATGCGAAACCGAACGGACGTGCCCGGATAGATTCGTTTCTTTTCGCTCTCGAAGCGGCCGACCTGCTTTCCGCCTGAATCATACAGTTCCAGCCATGCGGAAGGGATCATCCACCGTTCACCGGTGTTTTCCACGTCCACCTGAAGTTCGCGCCGATTGTCTTCATTCGCAACAAGTTTTGTATCCGTGAAGTTCAACTTTCCATGACCGGCGGTCCCGACGTGCGTCACACATTGAATGCCGTAGCGAACCACTTGCCGGATTTCCGTTTGGCGGCGCTGCAATTGCGCCGGGGGATCTTCCGGCATTTCCACTTCCTCTACCATCAAGATGCTCCAGTAGGTGCCGGTGAGTGTAGAATCATCCGGGACTCTCACCGAATACGTAAGCTGCGATGTTCGCTGCGGCGGAACATCCACTTGGTGCGGGCTGTAGGTAATCCATGGCGCATTGGAACGCGCCATGTCGCCCGGCTCATCGTAGTGGTTGCTTCCATCGCTGAAAAACGCGTAGTCCGTCTGATAGATTAACGCTCGTCGCGGCACGCTGTCCGTGTTGCTGAGCGTTAACGTTCCCTGATACGTTTGTCCGGGATTTGCTTTATTCTCGACGCTCAACGTCGTGACCGTGATACCGGCTGAACAGGCACACGTCATGATGCCTATGGCAACCACCGGCAGTAAATGAAGGACGAGCGTTTTCATGGTATTCGAGACCTGCTCCCGTGATGGGCTATTGATCCACAATGGTAAAAGTGATGGTGTGGCTATCCGCTCCGGTGCCGTTCCCGGCTGCGGCCGATGCCGTGTAGCGAAGGGTGCACGTTCCCGGATCAAGCACCGGAACATCCGTCGGAATATCCTCGATTAAATTCGTGGGAACGGTGCTGAGAGGGACGTCTCCGGTCGCCGTCCCATCCCCGCCGGAAACGCCAAAGGCTTCCACCCTAAGTGAATAGCGCGGGCTGGCTAATCCCGTTTGAACCGTGATCTTTTTAACCGAAGATTCGCCAAACGTAGACCACTCCAACTGGCCCGTTTCGTCAACGACGGCGTCGGGCGCTTGACCCGCCGCCGCCGTCGAGATGGTCAGTGTGATATCGCCGTTGAGTACGGCAACATCGGCACTCTGTGTAAGAGTACTTGCACAGAGTGCCGATGCGACGATGATGAAGTGGATGGCTCGTTTCACGGCGGGATCATCCCCGCTTCTTTAGATGGTTTAGCTGCCGGCTACGATGGTGTACGTAATCGTATGCGCGACCGATTGCGTGCCCTGCGCGGCGGTAGCCGATGCGGTATAACTCAGCGTGCAGCCTCCGAGTGTTTCAGCTACACCCGTCACTAAATCCTGCGCCGTTGTGGAAAGCGTTTTTTGTCCGGCGGACGTTCCGCCCGTCACGCTTGTAGCTTCTACCTGAAGGGTGTGGTCGAACGATGCCTGATTCGTAGCTACTGTAATTTTCTTGTTCGTTGTGTTCACTGTCCACAGCAGGCCGCATGTGGCGTCGTTTTCAGCATCCGGATTTGAACCTGCCGTTGCTGAGTTGATGGTCAAGGTAATGTCTCCGCCGGTAATGGAGATTTCATTGATGTTGCTCACCGTGACGGTGACGCTGTGGGCGTCGTTGTCGGCAGCCATGACGATTCCGGTAAAAGCGAACGTCATGACAACCACTGCGAGCCACGTGCAAAGTGCCTTCATCTTCTTCCTCCTGAACGATGCATGGGATTGAAATATATTTGACCTTCAAAGAACTTCGATTCAGCCGTCCACACGATAGGACGCAAAACCGGCATACGAAAAGCCGTCGGCTGGCGATGCCGCTATATCAATTATCGGCCAATTTTGCGAAACAGTTTAGAAATGCTCCACTTGCGAAAGGATATTTTTAACATAAATAGAGCAGAAGAAAGTGCTTCCACGGCGATTTTTACATGAAGTTGTCATAACAAATGCACATAATGTATTCTCCCGCAAACTACTGTTTCAGCAAGCATCTTCCTTGGTACATATGTGTGCGTCCTGTCTTTTAATCCGTTGCGAGAGCTGTGTTGTCACGCGGCAACCTGAGTACCTCCCATATGGGTGTTGGGAAATATTTTTCCGCTTTGATGAGGGAGTTTCCATTCCATCCTGTTTTTTTGTATCCTGCTGATTATTATAATTATCGAAAAAGTAAGATCGGGTTGTAGTCCTCGGTCACTATCGGCTTATAAATGCCGTAAAAAACTCCGCCTGCGCAGGCGGAGTATTCAGATAGGGGTGAAAATCAGTCTATCAAGCAATCTTGATTTTCATCCGTGTCTCGGATTTATACTTTCATTCTCCCGTGCTGTCTGCCGGATTGCATCCATAATCTGTTTGTAACCCGTACAGCGGCACAAATTCCCGGCAATGGCGACGGCAATCTCGTCGTCCGTGGGGTGGGGATTCTCCGTCAGCAGAGCATAAGCCGAGAGCAATATTCCCGGCGTACAAAAGCCGCACTGAACCGCTCCGGTTGCCAGAAAATTCTTTTGCAGCGGATGGAGCGTATGGCCCTCGGCGACGCCTTCAATGGTCGTCACCTCTGCGCCTTCCACCTGACCGATCAACACCAAACAGGAATTCACGGCCTTGCCGTTGAGCAGAACGGTGCACGCTCCGCATTCGCCGATGCCGCAGCCTTCTTTGGTTCCGGTCAGGCGTAATTCTTCACGCAAAACGTCCAGCAGCCGCCGGTTCGATTCAACTTCAACGGCGACCGGTTTCTTATTGAGAATAAAACGAACCGTCATGACGGCCTCCCGTTCGACAATTCGCAGAGTAAGCCGTACAACATTTGCTGTACAACGGGAAGCTTATATGGCGACGACCAGCGCAAGCCCGTTTTCTCCAATATCGCTTCTCCAAGTTCCGCCGCCAGAGTTTTCCATAGTTGGTCTGACGCTTCGTGATTTTTCGCATGCGATTCCAATTCACGAAAGCGAAAACCAATCGGCGTGACGGCGCCGCTGGCTAATCTGAAGTCCTCTATGATCTTGCCGCTTTTCTTTAACAAGACGGCGAGTGTAATGCGGCTGATGGCAATGCCCCTGCGCCGTCCCAGCTTCCAGAAAGAACCTTGGTAACCGGCGGAAAGCTTAGGCAGCAGAATTTCCGTTACCAGTTCATTACTCTTTAGAGCCGTGCGATTCGGCTTGAGCAAAAAATCCGCCAGCGGCATCTGCCGTTCTTCACACGCAGAACAAATATGAACCACAGCATCATACACAAGCAGCGGCGGTACGCTGTCGGCGCAGGCCGCATTGTTGACAAAATTCCCGGCGATGGTCGCGCGGTTGCGAATCTGCACGCTGCCGATGGATACGGCGGCTTGCGAAAGCAATGGAAAATCCGACTGCAGCAGTGGACTATTTACAATTTCCGTAAAAGTTGCCGCCGCACCAATCCGAATTCCGGATTCGGCTTTATTAACGCCGCGCAGTTCCGGCAGGTGATGGATGTCGAGTACAGAGCCAGCGGAAACAAAGCGAGCATCTCCCTGCTGCATGCCGGTTATAACGTCGGTTCCACCGGCAAGAACAACCGTCTTCTCATTCTTATCGAGAGCCAACAACGCTTCGGAAAGCGAGTTGGGGCGAATGAATCGGAAGCGCGGGATCATCTCTGTCCTCCCGCCTTCACCGGCCGCAGTTTTTTGCTTAACAAAACTTCTTCCAGGTTGAGAGGAAGATGACGCAGCCGTTTTCCGGTGGCGTTGCAGACGGCATTGGCGATAGCCGCCGCGGTCAGTTCCAGAGTCGGTTCACCAAGCGATTTCGCGCCCCACGGACCGAACTGTCCTTTTCCTTCCACAAAAATCGGCACAATCTCACCGATGTCCATGCTGGTGGGAACGATGTATTCGTCGAAATTCAGTTCACTGATCCTGCCGCCCGGCGACGTGATTTCCTCCCAAAGCGCGTAACCCGCCCCTTGCGTGACACCGCCGTAAACCTGACCTTGTGCACCCAGCAGGTTGATGACCTTGCCGGGATCATGCACGGCGGTCACGCGATCCACGTACACTTCGCCCGTCACTACATTGACGCGCACTTCGGCAACCTGACAGCCGTATACATACGTGAAATAAGCCGGGC
>RPQS01000084.1 GCA_003818605.1 Candidatus Zhuqueibacterota bacterium
ATATTATATGTTTCCGCGAGAGTGGCGGAACTGGCAGACGCGCCAGATTTAGGATCTGGTGCCCGAAAGGGCTTGGGGGTTCGAGTCCCCCCTTTCGCACCCCGTAAAATTGGAGTCAGTTTGGAAGTCCAGGTTCAAAAAGAGCAAAAAAGTCCGGTCGAATACGAACTGAAAGTTTCAGTTCCGGCCGAGGTAATGACGAGCCGCATTGAAACAGCCCTAAATGAGTTGGCTGGTAAAGTGCAATTGCCGGGATTCCGGGCGGGGCATATCCCGCGCCGCGTCCTCATCCAGCGATTCGGTCAGCAGGTCACGCAGGAAGCGATCCAGGAAACTCTGCAAGAGGCCTATCGCGATGCTCTGACCGAATCGAAAACGGAACCGGTATCGCCCGGCGAAATGAACGACGTGCAGTATAAGCAGGGTGATCCCCTCACATTCACGGTCAAGGTTGAGGTGATTCCCGAGTTCACTTTACCGGTCTTGTCGGAAATCAGCGTGGAACTCTTTCATCCCAGCGTGGAGGAAGAAGACCTTCTTCAATCGCTGGACAACCTGCGCGAATCCCACGCCGTCCTGACGCCATCGGATGAGCCGGTCACTCGCGACTGCGTCATTCAGGTGGATCTGCAGGAACTCGACCCCTCCGGTTTTCCCATCGTTGGCCGCGTGCAAAAAGATCTGGAAGTGGATTTAGACCGTGGAGTACTTGGCGAGGATTTTGCAGCAAAGGTTATAGGATTATCCGAAGGCGATACCGCCGTCGTGGAATTTCCCGCGCGCTCCGCCGAGAAGGAACCGAAAACCTCGCGCTATCAGGTTACCGTCCATCACGTGCGGCGGAAGGAACTGCCGCCGCTCAATGACGATTTTGCCCGCACGGTCAATTCCAAGATGGAAAGACTGGATGATCTGAAGGGGGATCTGAAAAAATATCTGGAAGCCCGCGCAGCTCACGAAGCCCGCGAGCGCATGTTCCATTCGGTGGTGGATGAGCTGTTGCGCAAAGTGGATTTTATCGTTCCGCCGCGCATGCTCGATGATTATCTGGATCGCATGATCGAAGACGCCCATCGCCGCCAAAAACGGCAATCGGATCCGAAAGAAATCGAGCATTTCAAAGAGGAACATCGGGCCTCCGCCATTTGGAATCTGCGCTGGTACCTGCTGCGAAAAAAAATCATTGCCGAACGTCAGCTCGAAGTGACTGATGATGATTACGCCGCTGAAGTCGAAAAACTGGCGCGCGTGGATAATCGGTCGGTGGCGGAATTCAAGAAACGGCTCACCGAACAGCAGGAAGAACACATCCGCGAGGACCTTCTCGAACGCAAGGTGCTGGCCGTGATTGATTCCGAAGTGCAGACGATTCCGCGCCCGGTCAGTTTGGCCGAATTCGAAGGCCGCACTCCCAGCGGCATCATTTCCGCTTAAGAACACTCTTTAGGAGAATATTGTCCCATGACGTTAGTTCCGATGGTCATCGAGCAGACCGGCCGCGGCGAACGCGCGTTCGATATCTACTCCCGTCTGCTGAAAGAACGCATCATTTTTATCGGATCCCCCATTGACGATCACATCGCCAGTCTGGTAATTGCGCAGTTGATCTTCTTGGCCGCCGAAGACCCGGAAAAGGATATCAATCTCTATGTCAATAGTCCCGGCGGCGTTGTCACGTCCGGCTTAGCCATTTACGATACAATGCAGCACGTCAAGCCGGATATCGCGACTATCTGCATCGGTCAGGCCGCCAGCATGGGAGCGTTTCTCCTTGCGGCGGGCGCGGCGGGCAAGCGCAGCGCCCTGCCCAATTCGCGAATCATGATCCATCAGCCTGCCGGCGGCGCGCAAGGGCAAGCCTCTGACATTGACATTCAAGCCAGAGAAATACTCAAAGTCCGCAGCCGTCTCAATGAACTGCTGGGTAAACACACGAATCAGCCCATTGACCGGATCGAAAAGGACACCGACCGCAATTATTTCATGTCCGCGGAAGAGGCGAAAGCCTACGGCATCATTGACGAAATTATCTATCCGCGCGAACAAAAAGCCAAAGCCTGAGCAGGCCATTCCGTGAACGATACCGAGCCTTTCGAACAATTCTGTTCCTTCTGCGGCCGCACCGAGCGGCAAGTGACAACGCTGATCAAGCATCACGACGGCATCGCCATCTGCGACGTCTGCGTGGAACACGCGCATCAAATCGTGGCTTTATCCCGCGGCAATCGCCGGGTGATGCCGCTTGAAAAATTTCCCGTCCCGCGCGACATCAAGAAAAAACTCGATGAGTACGTCATCGAGCAGGACGATGCCAAGCGTAAAATCAGCGTAGCCGTTTATAACCATTATAAGCGGATCAGCGCGGAAGATTTCGGATCGGACGTCGAGCTGGAAAAATCCAATATCATGCTCATCGGCCCGACCGGAACGGGAAAGACCTTGCTGGCGCAAACGCTCGCCCGTTTCCTGCAGGTCCCGTTCGCCATCGCCGATGCCACGACTTTAACCGAAGCTGGCTACGTCGGTGAAGACGTGGAAAACGTGCTGGTTCGACTGCTGCAGGCCGCCGACTACGATTTGGCCCGCGCCGAAATGGGCATCGTCTACATTGATGAACTCGACAAGATCGCCCGCAAGGATACGAACGTTTCCATCACGCGCGACGTATCGGGTGAAGGTGTTCAGCAGGCTCTTTTGAAAATTCTGGAAGGCACGGTCGCTTCGCTGCCGCCGCAGGGCGGGCGCAAGCATCCCGAACAGAAGCTCATCCAGATGAACACGAAAAATATTCTGTTCCTTTGCGGCGGTGCTTTTGAAGGGCTGGATAAAATCGTTGCCGCGCGCGTCAACGCCCGTCTCATGGGTTTCGGAGCCAACGGCGAATCGCGCGCCAATCTCGCGCAAGTTCTCCATCAGGTCAGTTTCGAGGATCTCCATCAATTCGGGTTGATTCCCGAGTTGATCGGCCGCTTACCGGTGGTTTCGGTTCTGGATCCGCTTTCCGATGAAGCCTTGCGTCGCATTCTGACGGAACCGAAGAACGCTCTCCTCAAACAATATATACGATTGTTTGAGATGGAAAACGTCAAGCTCACGTTTGAAGATGCCGCCCTGCAAAAGATCATTGAATTCGCGCAGAAACGCAAAACCGGCGCGCGCGCGCTCCGCTCCATCACCGAAGAAGCGTTAACGGATATCCTTTTCGACATCCCCAGTCAGAAGGATGTTTCCGAAGTCGTCATCACCTCGGCTACCATCGAACACCGCGAGCCGCCGAAGCTGCAGCCGGCTAAAAAGCGCAAGAGCGCATGACGCTGTCCCGCACACATCATAAGCTTTAAAGAATAGGGTGACGGCCCGCCCCGGGTCGTCACTTTCTCTTTTTCTCCTCTCTCCTGCACTACATGTCTTCCATCATCCGTACTGCGGCCGTATTTTTATGCACTCTGACTATGGTCAGCAAGTGCCTTGCCGCGCTCGATCCGCCACAACGGATTCTTGTTCCGGACAGCAACTCTGTCCGGGCGGAAAAGGGAGTAGAGTTCTTTCGCCTGACGGAAACTGCCGGAATCCGCCGTTCACTGCCCGCCGGAATTCATGCCGCGGCCAATATGCGATGGCGGACGGACTGGCAGACTCCCGAAAGTAACTTTGATCGCATCCGGCAGGACGGAAAGTGGTATTTCGGAGTGGACCGCCGCTTGTTGAAGTCGGTGGACATGTGGTTGGCGGCATCCGGCGAGCACTTTGATGATCGTCCCTATGGCAATGAAAAAGCAGCTTCAGTGTCTGCCTTTTCGCAAAGTATTTCCTCCGTGCGCATTCTGCGCGGCGGCGGCGGAATCTCTGCCGCTCCGTGGCAACCGTTGAACGTAAATGTCGGGGCGGGTTCCGTTCAGGATCGCCGCATCGGCAGAATCCGTTCCGGACTTGGATTGTGGACGCGCGCGGCCATAGACCGCTGGAATCTCGCCGGATATGATCAGTCGCTGACGCTGGAATACAATCGCGAAACTCCCCGCGATTATAATAACGAAGACCTGTCGGGCCGCTACGAAATATTCCGCGAGTTTTTCGAAGGCAACTCCAACCGCGCTTCTCTCTGGGCGGGTTCTGTTGAGCGGGACATCTATCTCGATGCGGTTGGCCAAGTGTCCCGCCGCGAGGAACAGAAATGGGGCGTCCGTGACGTTCTGACCTACGGCATCATCCGCGGCATGCGTGTGGAAATGGCGGGAGAACTGCTCCACCAGAAAATCGAGCAGAGTCAGGCAGATGTTTCTGCATCTTCCCTCGAAGAAAACCAAGCCGGCTTTTCGGGTGGATTGGAGGCTGAATACAAACGAAGCTCCGCCGACTTGCGGCTGGGCATGAGATCGGTGACCCAAACCATCCGCGGCGATATTCTGCAAGGGCGAACGACAGATCTTTCCATTCAAGGACGTACATCCTTCCGCGATAAATCCACACTCGCCCTGCGACTCTCCGTCTCCAAATACTCGCTCGATACGCGCAGCCCCACCAATCATGATGATCGGGATGAACTTCGCTACGGCATGGAAGGATCGTGGTCCAAACCCGTACTGAAAACGCTGGTCTGCGAGTTTCACAGCCTTGTCCGCCTCGATCATCTGGTCTATATCTTCAAACAGAACAGCGCGAACAATCGCTGGACAAGATTCTTTCTTTTAGGCTCAATCATTCGTCATTCGCCGAGCCGCGTGTTTCAGCAAACCGCGCGCTGGACTGTTTCGTCTGATTATCAGGATTACGATTTCGACACCGATCCGCTCCGGACTCGTTCCTCCGTCCACCGCCGCTTGATTCTGTCCGACAGCCTTGCGCTTCATGTCTGTCCGCGTCTGACGTGGTCAACCTTGGTCACCTGGCAGCTCGAAGAGTTCGGAAGACTCTACTGGGATTCTTTCGAGGAAGAGAAGAGCGATGAAACCGGCTCGCTGACGATTGCCACCGAATACTTAGTCAACCTGACAGTGCCGTGGCGAATTGGCGCCGGATATCTTTGGGACAGCCGCAAAGGCGAGCGCTATACCGGCGCGAATATGTCCGAAAAAATGGTCTTTCAGAATCTCAAATCCTATGGCCCGACCGTCAGATTGGAATACACTAAAAAACAGGGCATCTTCTTCAATCTGAGCGGCCGTGCCCTGCGTCAATTCCAACTTGCGCGCGATGATCGCTGGCTAATCACGGGAGAAGCGATGGGAGGATTCCGATGGTAACGCATGATCGCGGTGAGTTCGCTTATGCTCCTCCGGAGGCCCGTCAAGGCAATCGGATTGTTCTTTCTCCGGAGGAAGCGCATCATCTGCTTCGCGTGCGGCGTGTCGGCATCGGTCAATCGGTCATGGTCACCGACGGGGAGGGGCAAGTTTTCTCCTGCGTCATTGAATCAGACGGCGGTTTGTCTATTGCAGAAACTCTTCACGACTTCGGCGAACCCGAGCATCCTGTTTTTCTCGGCATGGCGATCTTAAAAGGTGCTGTTAATCGTGAAGTGGTGGATACGGCCGTGCAGCTTGGCTGCACCGATATTCTTTTTTTTCGCGCGGAACGCAGCGAAGGCAGCATCGAAAGTATAAAGCTGGAAAAACTGCAAAGAGTGGCTGTTGCGGCCGTCAAGCAAACCGGCCGCGCACGTTTGCCGCGACTTTCCGTCTGTGCTGATCTCGAAACGGTGTTGAATGAAATCCCGCCGGATGTGATTTGTCTGTTCGCTCATCCTGTCGTGGATTCCGCAAGAAAATGGAGTAGGGAAGAGGTTGGCGGAGGTGTGGCTTTAATCGTTGGCCCCGAAGGCGGATTCACTTCAAATGAAATCGCCGTCGCCGAGCAGAGAGGCTGCTATCCTTTGGATCTCGGCCCCCGCCGCCTCCGCAGCGAAACCGCCGTCGCCGCCGGCTTATCTTTCCTATCTGTACGGCGAAACGAGTTCCACCCATAGCTGCATATCTCGCCGAGCAGGGTCGCTGACCCTGCCCATGTAACGAGACCTCGCCAAAGGCGGGCCGGAATAATTTTCCGGACCCACTTTTCCCTTGACAACCGCACGCGAACGGTGTAAATTGTGATAGTATCATTCGGAGGCTTATTTATGCGTCCATCGAATTTGATCCACCGCCACAGCCTTTGGCTGCTCACTATTATTTTCTTCTGCCTTTCCTGCCCTGCCTTCGCCGACTATCCCCTCCAAGTAGAATATATCGCCGATCTGCCCCGCGATGCTGTCTGCATTGATGTCCAATATTGGATGAACGACAGCATCCCGGGTTGGGCGGCAATGTCTCACGATACTGTCTATTTTACTACCGAAATCGGTGCTCCTGTTAGGGCTACACATGTCCATGATCAGACTGCATGGGATATCCGAATTCTCCGCCTGGAACAATTCCCGGATGTCCCGGTAATTACCATGCACCAGGTCGGAAACATGGACGCTTATAGCAGGCAGGTCAATCTTGAAACAGGCGAGACTATCTTGAATGCATTCCTTTATATGCATTATTATTCTGGCATGTTTGAGGATTTTTATACCGATTTAACCGATTGGCAAATTTACCCGCCTTTGCCTGCCCCGAGCAGATATATCGTATACAACACAGCCACGTCTACTGCATGGGATGCATTCGGGCGTCACGGAACAAGAGATTATAGTTATGTTACTATTCACAATGCCAATAATCAAAGTGAAGTCGGTTCATCTGAGTATGGAACCAGTTTTTCATTTTTTTCGGAAGACGATTCGAGTTTGATGATTTCCCATTATGGAACTGATGAATCGGAGACCTACGATTGGGATGAAGGATACGAAGAGGGGTCGTGGACACGGGCCGCAGGCCTGATTGTTAATAATGCGGAAGCATCGCGGTGCACACTTTGTGTTGCCGGACGCCCCTGCCTCGACGGACGCATTGCCTCACAGACGGATGCGGATGGTACTCGACGTGTCATCTCCGCGCAAAATATCGCCTTCGATCCGTATACTTGGCAGGTTCTCTGGACTGGGCCGACGACTTGGCCGAATGACGGAGTGTACGCAGTCCGTACTTATGGCTCGGCCGACGAGCGCATCTTCTTCTGGTATGCAAATCAACATCGCTTCGCAATCCATTCAGCACAGGACGGCTCGTTTATATGCTGGACATCCGCTCTTCAGGGATCTCCGCATATTCTAAAACGTCGGAACGCTCCTGATGAAATTGTCATGCATACGCCTCAGACTGGCAGCACACCACAACAGCTTCTCTTTTATACGGTCTCCGCTCCGCCGGTTGAAGGTCTGACGATTTATAACAACTCGCCTAATGGCAATATCGCCCGCTTGCGTTGGCATTCTTACCTAACGCCGGTAGCCTTTCGGATAATGGGATCGTGCACGTTCAGCCGTGATTATTTTGAAGTGGCCACCGTTCCGGGTACGCAGTTGTTCTATGATGTCCCCACGATGGAAAACACTCCGTTTTTCTATCAGGTCATCGCCGTCTACGATTCCGCGCGATAAACTGCGCTCACGATCACCACAGTAAACGGCGGCCACCAGCCGCCGTTTTTTCTCTGCGTTTTCTTTTCATCCCTCATCCCTTCTCCTTCATCCTTTCTTCCGGCACATGGTTTGCACTACAAGAGGTGTTATAACTAACCTCCCATCCTCTAACGGTGCTCCATGTTAAGAAAGAATTTACTGCTCCTTAGTCTTGTCTTTGCACTGCCCTTTGCCGCCCTGTCGGCAACATTCGATGGCCTTCCGCAGGCCGTTCAAGCCGCTCATCATGCGATTAGCACTCCGGAAGACAGTGCAAATTGCCCGACCATCGTTTCCGAATTGCTTCGCCTGACCGATAAATATCCGGCCTCGTCTCTGGTTCCGGAAGCCTTATGGCTTGCGGCACAATTGCAAAAGCAATCTGGCCATCCCAGCGCAGCTTTGTCTCTTGCCCGCAAAATCGTCGAGCAGCATCCGTCATCCACGGTGGCTCCGGAAGCCTTCGAGGTGGTCTGGAATGATTTCCGCACGAACAAATTCACGGATACGAATGCTGCGGAATTTGCCGCCGCGTTTGCGAATAAACTTGCGCCTAATTCCGCGGCTGCGAAATATTATCAATTGGCATTCAACATCCATCTTCAAGCCAACCGCTGGCAGGATGCCGTGCATGTCGGCAATCTGTTTATAAAAAAATGTCCGGATTCTGTTCCGGATGCGCCGTTCCTGCTAAGCTTATCCGAAGCTGCTCTGAAATCCGCAGACATGGCGGCCGCTCAGCGGACACTGGAAAACTTTATTGACCGCTATCCCCACTTGCCGCAACTCGTCAGCGCGCGCGCCGCTCTGGGAAAAGTGTATATTTCACAAGGCAACGAGACCGCCGCCAACGAAAACTATTCTTTGGCTTGGTCGGCGTTTCAAAAACACTCCAACGAGAGTGCCTACCGGCAGGCGGGAATCACTTCCGCCGCCGCGGAAGCGCTTTGGTTCCTGCAAAAAAATCCGCACCGGCAATATGCGCAGCTGACTTCGGTCAATCTTCCGCTGAATGAGAAAACTGCGCGCCGTCAGGCGGAGAGTTTGGAGCAGGCTTACACGCAGATCATGCTCACCGATCACGGCTACGCTCCTGCCTGCTTCAATGCCATCGGTGATCTCCATCGTCAGATGGCTGATGCTTTACTCGCGGAAGGCTACCGCAAGTGCGCAGTGGACTTCTCAGCGGAAAACCCGCCGTATGAATCCGCATTGCCGGAATACTCGCGGGCGATTGCGGCCTATTCGCAGGCTTATGACCGGGCGGCGCAGCCGCACTCTCATGAATCGGGACTGGCTATCGAACATCCCGATTGGCACACCGCGTCCGTTTATGCCGCCGATCAAGCCTTTGCTTTGACTTTAGGACAAGGCGATGCGGTCTACGCTTGGGCCATGCAGCTTCAACAGAATGCTCCCAAGACGGAACCCGGTGCGAATGGAAATCAAGTCCGCTTTGACTATCTGGCATCGTGTGTGGCACCGCTTGTTTCTCAGGGAATGGAATATTCGACGCAAGCTCTGAACTTTGCTAATTCCAAACCGCTCGCGAAAAAAGCGGAAAAAGTCCGGCAGAATTTAGATATTCCCCTGCGTCCCTTCGCATCCGAAGTGGCTATGCTGTGCCGCAATCAGAATCGCGACGCGGCCGGGCTTTCCACGCAGCTTTCGAAAACTTTTTCTTTCGGATTTCAGGCTTCATCTACGACGTCCCTTGCGGAATCCGTGGAGGACAATTTCCACAGTGCCTCGCTGATCACTTCGAAATCCGAAGAATTGCTCTCGAATCTGTACGCCGGAATTGCCCAATGGCGGCTTTCCGAACCGGTCCAAAGCTATTGGGACAGCATCGCGGTATCGCCTTTCTATGAATATGCATCCCTTTGCCAGACGATGCAGGCTGATCTGACCGTTTGTTTAGCCGCTTTCACCCCCGCTAAAAACGATGAGGATGCGCAGCGTTTCCGCAATCGGTTGAGCAAGCTGCAAACCAAGGGTGCAAGCGAGGAGTACACGGGTCTGGTGCGTTGGCATGATCTGGCCGACCGCTATAAAATGAAGACTGCCACCGGCGACAAATTGGCGGCTCGTTTAGCCGAACTTGACCCGGCTTATTCCACCGACCGGCTCGACGATTTCCCCTCGGCCAGCCGCCGCAAGCCTTGATTTTTATGTAAAAGTTTCCCATATTTCCTCTGCCCCTAAAGCGGGCAGACACCAACAGCACCGCTCTCCGGCGGTGCTGTTCTCGTTTCTCCCCCCGCGTGTCCGCCGTAGGCGAGATCTCGTTCTACGGACGGGGGGAAGCAAGGGGGCGCTTTCTCTTCCGCAACGCAATCGCCGCAAGATCCGCCGACGAGGGTCATCAAACCCTCCCGGAATCTTCATGTCCTTCCCCCACTTCATGTGGGAAGTTTGAAGGGGGAGTTCGCTTCGACTTCTCTTTCAGCGTTTCAGTGTTTCAGCATTTTAGCGTTTTTCAAGTCTCTCGTCTCAAGTTTTCTTCACCGAATTATACTTCCCATGAAACGTCGTACCCACACTTGCGGCCAGCTCCGCAAATCCGATGTCGGTCAAACCGTTCACCTTCAGGGGTGGGTTCATCGCCGCCGCGATCTGGGGGGCCTACTCTTTGTTGATCTCCGCGACCGCTACGGTAAAACCCAGTTAGTGGTTCATCCTGAAGAATCCCCCGATCTGGCAAAACATGCTCATGAACTCCATGCCGAATGGGTGATTGAAATAGACGGTATCGTGATGGCCCGTCCCGATGGGATGATTAATAAGGATATGCCGACGGGCGAAATCGAAGTAAAAATCACAGAACTCACCGTACTGAATCGCTGCTTGCCTCTGCCGTTCCAACTGGATGAAGCCGCTAAAGCCACCGAAGAACTGCGGCTCAAATTCCGCTATCTGGATCTCCGCCGTCCGGAAATGCAGGAAACTCTGCTATTGCGGCACAAGATCGCCAATGTCGTGCGCGAACATTTCACCGGAGAAGGCTTTGCTGAGATCGAAACCCCGTTTATGATCAAGAGCACTCCGGAGGGCGCGCGCGATTACATCGTTCCCAGCCGCGTTTTTCCCGGCCAGTTTTATGCTCTGCCGCAATCGCCGCAGATTTACAAGCAGATTCTGATGATCGCGGGGATGGACCGCTATTTCCAGATCGTCCGCTGTTTCCGCGATGAAGACCTTCGCTCCGATCGCCAGCCCGAATTCACGCAGGTGGACGTGGAAATTAGTTTTGCCGATCAGGACATGGTTTTCGCCACGGCGGAGCGGCTGTTTGTGAAGATTCTCAGAGCGGGATGGGGAGTGGACATCACGACTCCCTTCCCGCGTTTGAAGTATAAGGATGTGATGGAAACCTACGGCAGCGATAAGCCGGATCTCCGCTTCGGCCTGCCGTTCTCTAATTTGACTGATCATTTCCGTCAAACCGAATTCCGCATTATTTCTTCGGCGATTGAATCCGGCGGTGCCGTCATCGGTTTGTGCGTGGAAGGTCAGGCCGGTCTTTCCCGCAAGGAAATTTCCGACCTCGAAGAACTTGCTAAGTCCAGCGGCTTGATGGGTATTCTGCCTCTCAAACTTACTGCCGAAGGCTTTGCCGGTTCACTGGTCGGTAAAGTTGCGGACGATGACCTACGTAAAGCCGCCGCCGCCGTCAAAGCCAAACCCGGTGATCTGATTCTCATGGCTTTCGGCAAGAAAAGTGAAATTCTTAAAGGATTGGGTGTTTTCCGCCGCAAGCTGGCCGATAGATTCCATCTGTTCGATCCCAATTCCCATGAGAATCCGTCCCTCTTTTGGGTTGTGGATTTTCCGCTCTTCGAGCGCGATGAAGAAACCGGCGAAGTTTCGCCCTCTCACCATCCATTTACCGGGTGGAACCGCGAAGACGATCATTTGCTCGATACGGAACCCTGGAATGTTCGCTCCACGGCATACGATTTGGTCATGAACGGCAGCGAACTCATTTCGGGTTCAATCCGTATTCACGATCCCGAGCAGCAGGCCAAAGTATTTCAGATGTTGAATATCGCGCCGGAGATTGCCGAACTCCGTTTCGGATTCCTGCTCGAGGCTCTACGTTACGGCGCTCCTCCCATGGGCGGCTTGGCTATCGGCTTCGACCGCACGATCATGGCTCTCACCGGCGGTTCCATCCGCGATGTCATCGCCTTCCCCAAGACCAACTTGGCCCAATCCTTAATGGATGGCTGCCCTTCACAAGTTGACCCGCAGCTTTTAAAGGATTTGTATATCACCGTCAATCCGCCGAAGTAAGTTCCCCTCCGTTTACGGGGGGGATAGGGGGGGTGCAGGCCATTCTGCCTTCTATTAAGAGTGTAATTCTGTTTTCCGCCTTCGGAAAACAGAATCCCTAACGACGAAAGGGATTCTGTTCGCAGACAAACGGAATGACGTGTGTAATACAAACACCGCAAGGTGCGCCGAGGAGGGTCATCAGACCCTCCCGGAATCTTCGGGCGCGGCGGCAGGCATCTTGTCCGTCGAAGACGAGATCTCGCTCCGCGGACCTGCCCCGCGACGCAAACCGCGCAAGCGGAGTTGACTTCCCCCTGATTTCTTGTTATTTTGGTGCTTGGTACCATTATAAATCAGTAGGTTTCATACCCGAGATTTGAATATCTCACAACAACCTATCCCCCTAAAGGGATGTTTGATAATCGTTTAGCCTCTGCATTTTAGAGAATTTCTCTAAATTAGCAGAGGCCTTTGTTGTTTTTAAATGGTTTAGGGAGAACAATCACGGCTCATCGCACACAGGTTCCTCCGGTTCCGGATGATGCTTCCGAAATTGTCGAAATCACCGTCGAAGAGGGCGTGCTCCGGCCGCTGCTTGGCCCCGGCGATGCCAACCTCCACTATTTGCAGCGATTCCTGGCATCCCGGATTACCGCCCGGCGGGAAAAGATTCTCATTCGCGGCTCGCAGCCCGAAAATGCTAATGCCGTGGAGGTGCTGACTGAAATGATTGCCCGCACCCGCCGCAAGGGCGCACTGACTCCATCCGATATAGACAGCATTCTCCGCTTAGCGGGAAGTGAAGTCCAAGCCGAAGAACCCGTGCGCGGTTCAGGTTCGTTTGTTCTTCGCGCCGGTGATCGGACTTACGGCCCCCGCACTCACGGGCAGGAAATCTACTGCAAAGCCATCTTAAATCACGATGTCGCGTTTGGTATCGGCCCCGCCGGAACCGGGAAAACCTTCTTAGCCGTATTGGTTGCAGTCTCGCAATTTCTTTCCGGCAAGTACGACCGGATCATTCTCACGCGCCCCGTAGTGGAAGCGGGTGAAAACCTCGGTTTCCTGCCCGGCGACATCAACGAAAAAGTGGATCCCTATTTCCGCCCGCTCTATGATTCGCTGATGAAGCTGCTGCCTTCCGAACGGCTGCGCAAGTTTTTCGACCGCAGCGCCATTGAAGTGGCTCCGCTGGCTTACATGCGTGGCCGCACTCTGGATAATGCCTTTGTGATTTTAGACGAAGCCCAGAACACCACCGCGCTGCAGATGAAAATGTTTCTGACGCGCTTAGGCGAGAACGCCAAAGCCGTCGTCACGGGAGACATCACGCAAATAGACTTGCAGCCGCGCACGTCCAGTGGTCTTCTTTCCATTCATGATGTGCTTGGCAGCGTAGAAGGAGTCAGTTTCGTCTATTTGGATCAGAATGACGTCGTCCGGCATCCGCTGGTCGCGCGCATCATCGGAGCCTACGAGGAATTCCACTCGCGCGAGCAGCAGGACGGGGAGAGTCAACCGCAAAATCCGGACGAATCTTCACCCTCCGCTGAAAATGGTAATACGCGTGAATCGTAAGCGGGGCATATTCCAGTTTCATTCGCAAATTCCCGGTGCGCGAGTTCGCCGGGAGTTTCTGCTGGCCTGCGCGCACGATGCCGCCCGCCGCTTTCGCCGCCGCCCCGGTCATCTCAATTTCATTCTGATAAATGATCGGGAAATGGCCCGCCTGCATCGCACTTATATGAATATCGCGGGCACCACCGATGTTCTGACCTTTGACCTCTCCGAAAACACGAAGAGTCCCGTAGAGGGTGACGTTTATATCTGCCTCGATCAAGCCCGCAGGCAAGCCGAATACTACCGTGTTCCGCTCTATCTCGAGATCGCTCGTCTTGCGGTTCATGGAGTGCTGCATCTGGCCGGATGGGAGGATCGCACGGACGTCGAAAAAAGACGGATGCGGTCGCTCGAGGATCGAACCTTGGAAGTTGTGAGGAAACTGCATGGCCGTTGACATTTCTTTATTCTGGGGTCTGATTTCATTCTTCCTGCTGGTCTCGCTATCCGCGCTGTTTTCGTCTTCCGAAACCGCGCTCTTTTCGCTGACCCGCTCGCAGGTGGATGATCTTACGGAAAGAAAAGATCTTCCCGCGGTTCGCCTGACTCGTCTGCTGCGCGATCCCCGCCGCTTGCTGGTCGTTCTGCTGACCGGCAACACTATCATTAATATTATTGCCGCGACTATTGCCGCGCTTGTCACCGCCCGGTTGATGCAACACGCCGGACAGGTGGCTTGGCTGGCCTTTGTCCTTCAGGTTCTGGTCGTCACGCTGGTGATTGTCATATTGGGCGACATTTTCCCCAAGCTGGCCGCTATTCGCAATCCGCTGAATTGGTCCCTGCGCATTTCGGGAGTCCTCACCGCCGTCAACTGGATTTTCACTCCGATAGTCTTTCTTCTGCTTCCCTTCACTGATTTTGTGGCGCGTACATTCGGTGTGGAAAAACGCCGCCTCTGGATCTCCGAAGACGAGATTAAGACTCTCGTGGAAGTCGGCGAGGAACGCGGCGCGCTGGAACAATCCGAAAAGGAGATGATTCACTCCATCTTCGAGTTCGGCGATACCACCGTCCGCGAAATTATGGTTCCGCGCACGGACATGATCTGTCTGGAAGTGAATACCCCCGTAGACAAACTGCTCGATACGATCCGCAACTGCCAGCACACCCGCATCCCGATTTTTGAAAACAGCATAGACAACATCGTCGGCATTCTTCACACCAAGGATTTGCTGCTGCAATATCCGTTTGCGGAAGGTTTCCAGCTCCGCAGCATTCTCCGCAAGCCGATTTTCGTCCCCGAAAGCAAACTTATCCACGAACTGCTGAAACTCTTTCAGGATCAGCGCCTGCACATGACCATTGCCGTGGATGAATACGGCGGCACCGCCGGAGTGGTCACGCTCGAGGATGTGATTGAGGAGATCGTCGGCGAGATTCAGGATGAGCACGATGCGGAGAGGCCGCTATGGACAAGGCTCGATGAACGCACGGTGATAGCTGATGCCCGCATGGATGTGGAAACCGTAAATGAAGTGCTCGGCAGCGATGTCATTCCCGTAGATCAGGACTTCGAGACTTTGGGAGGATTTCTGCTCGCCGAATTGGGCGATTTCCCCGAGGCCCGCACCGCCGTGGAGTTCCACAATTTCAAATTCATCGTGGAAGAGGTTAAAGCGCATCGCCTGGGCCGTATCCGCATCATTCGCCGCGAGACCTCGCCCGAGGCCACCGCATCATGACATTTCGCGAACAGCTTCGCCGTCGCCTCTGCGCGATTTACTGGTCGTTTCGCAACGGCCATTTAGACGGCAAATTTTCCATTCCCGCGACAGGACTGAGGCCAAAGCATCTGGCCGTTGTCCTGCCTCCCGAATTCCACGATTTCGATGTGGCTCACCATTTTCTGGAGCCGCTGATCGAGCACACCAACCCGCAAGCGGCTACCGTCATTGTGCGTGAGAATTTCCGCACGTGGCTTTCGCGCGATCTGCCGATCAAGCTTGTAACCTTCGATCTCGATGAGCACGATTGGCTGGGCTTTCCCAAAGGAAACATCTATAAGAAGGTGAAGGAATTGGAAGCGGATGTGGTGGTAGACCTGACTCCCGCCTTCACGCCTTTTACCGCCGCACTGGCCGCATCCACGGCGGCTCCGCTCCGTGTTTCGCTGGACAGCGTTCACGAACATTGCTTCTACAATTTCTTCCTGAATTTCGGCCCCGACAAAACCCTCGCCGAGCGCTACGATCTTCTGCTTCGTTATGTTTGATCCGTTCCTTCCCCCACTTTGTGGGGGAAGCAAGAAGGGGGAGTTCTTCTTTTCTTCCGCCGAGCGGGATCTGTGATCCCGCCGGAAGAAAACGTAGTACTGGGCGGCGGTCGCCTGACCGCTGCAACCTGACCCGTAGGGGCACGACATGTCGTGCCCGTCTTGTTCGCCGCGAGCGGGTGCCCTCACTCTCCTCGCGTTTATCCGCCGAGGAGGGTCGCTGACCCCGCCGGAATATTCTCGCCGTTGTCGCTCTCCCGAGCGGCAATGGCGATGCAGCCACCATCAGGTGCGCCGAGCAGGGTTTCTAAACCCTGCCGTAATATGACTCGTAGGGGCACGACATGTCGTGCCCGCTTATCGCGCGGCTGGTTTATCCCGTACCCGCAAGCGTTTTTGTTTTTCCGGAGAGCCACCGTGGGTAGGCATCAGGATCGGCAACATGGAATAAACTGTATGAATCGTTCAAACAAAAAGGACGACTCCGGGCCTTGCTATCTATTCGGTGGCGAGGTCTTTTTGTTAATGGACGGACAAAAAGGATTGAGAACAAGAATGATGAAGCTTGCCGCCATCGCCGCGGCCATTATGTTCCACGTGGTCTGTGCAATTGCTCAGCCCCAGCCGCCGGCGGTGGAGTGGGAGCGGACATATGGTGCCGACGATGATGTAGTCATATCTGATCAGATTAAATCCGACGAAGGCTATGTCTTCGGCGGAACCACAGCGGCCTTTAATGCGAGATTATTTGACTTCTGGCTGTTAAAAACGGATATGAGCGGCGATTGTTTATGGAGCCGTGGATATGGCGGCGAAAGTATGGAAGAGTGTTTCTCAATAACACAAGCTACGGACGGCGGCTATATGCTTGCTGGCTATACATTATCATATGGCTCAGGTGGCCAGGATTTTTGGCTGTTGAAGACGGATGCGAACGGCGATAGTCAATGGAGTCGGACTTATGGCGGAAATAACCACGATGCGTGTACTGACGTCCTACGGACCTTCGAC
>RPQS01000085.1 GCA_003818605.1 Candidatus Zhuqueibacterota bacterium
CGATTTGGTGGGGATCATGCGAACGGACGACGAACTCACGCGCGCGCTTACCGAACTTGATCGTATGGAAAAGCGCGTGCAGAACGTTGCGGTCAGCGGCGGGCGAGCGTATAATCCCGGCTGGCACGTCGCGATGGATTTGCGTCACATCATTCAGATTTCGCGGGCAATTGCAATGGCGGCGCGCGAACGAAAAGAAAGCCGCGGCGGCCATGCCCGCTCCGATTTCCCGAATTACGATCCGAACTTCGCCAAGGTGAATTTGATGATAAGAAACGTGAATCGCGCGATGCAAGTGATTCAACAGCCGCGTTCGCCCATGCCGCCGGAACTCAAGCAATTGGTGGAGGAAGCCTGAGATGGGAAATAAAGTGCATTTGCGCATCTATCGCGGCGACGCCTCCGGCGGAGAGATGAAGGACTACCATGTTGAAGTGGATGAAGGCATGGTGGTGCTGGACGTCGTGCATCGCGTTCAGGCGCAGCAGGCTCCTGATTTGTCCTGCCGCTGGAACTGCAAGGCGGGGAAGTGCGGTTCTTGTTCGGCGGAAGTGAACGGCAAGCCAAAGCTTATGTGCATGACCCGCATGGATACGTTCAAGCCGGGCGAAGTGATTACGATTCAACCGCTGCAGACGTTTCCGATTGTTAAGGATCTGGTGACGGATGTTTTGTGGAACTACGGAGTCAATAAAAAGATACCGCCGTTCCTGCCCAAGCCGCTGAATCCGGACGGTTCGCGGCGGATGAAGCAGTATGAAGTGGATCGGGTGCAGGAATTCCGCAAGTGCATCGAGTGTTTTCTCTGTCAGGATGTTTGCCACGTACTGCGCAATCACGGAAAGCACGAGGAGTTTTTCGGACCGCGCTTCATGGTACGCACAGCCGGGTTGGAAATGCACCCGCTCGACGACGAGGATCGCTTGAAACTGATCCATGAACTGGGCGGCATCGGCTACTGCAACATCACCAAATGCTGCACAGAAGTGTGTCCGGAGGATATTCGCATTACGGACAACGCTATCATTCCGCTCAAGGAACGGGTGGCCGACCGGTATTATGATCCGCTGGCGATGCTGATCCGGAAGCTGCGGGGAAAGAAATCGTGAAATCGCATACGGAATATCTGACCTTTAAAACGGTGCAGCGGGAAGAGTTTATCAACATAACGCCGCAGGTCGAAAAGGCCATCGAGAAGTCCGGTGTGCGCGAGGGCATGGTGCTGGTGTCCGCGATGCACATCACGGCGGCTGTGTATGTCAATGATGCGGAATCGGGTTTGATCGAAGATATCCGCGAATGGCTTAAGGGACTTGCGCCGACCAAAGATTACCGGCATCATCGCACGGGCGAGGACAACGGCGAGGCGCATCTCAAAAACCTGATACTCCATCATCAGGTGATTGTACCCATTACGAACGGTCGAGCGGATTTCGGGCCGTGGCAGCAGATTTATTATGCTGAATTCGACGGACGACGTTCCAAACGGGTGATCCTTAAGGTGATGGGAGAGTAGGGGTAAGATTTCTGCTGGAATAATCGAGTTCAAACGGGGCGACACCAAACGGTTCGCCCCGTGGTTGCAATAAACGGAATCATGGAAGGGAAGAAGCATGGACAACAATCTTGACGAATCGTTGTTCGGCAGCGTGGATCGGTATCTTTCCGGCCTGATCCCGGCGCGAGACAACGTGTTGGAGCAGATGGAGAATCTGGCGCGCGAACAGAATTTTCCGATCATCGGCCCGTTGGTGGGAGAATTGCTGTTTTTGCTGGCGCGCTCGATCGGCGCACATCGCGTTCTGGAGTTAGGCAGCGGCTACGGATATTCGGCGATGCATTTTGCCAAGGCGATTTCGGTGAACGGCAAGGTGATTTGCACGGATTACAAATCCGAAAATGCGCTGCTGGCCCAGAAATATTTTCACGATGCCGAACTCTCACATAAGCTGGAGTTCCATGTGGGCAATGCCGTGGAAATCATGGAGTCGCTGGTTGGGGAGTTCGACGTCGTTTTGATGGACGTTGAGAAGGAAGTCTATCCCGCCACTTTCCGCAAGGCATGGCCGCGCGTGCGCACCGGCGGTCTTTTTATTGCCGACAATCTCTTGTGGCACGGCCGCGTTTTTTCGGGCGACGAGCAACCTTCCACGCGCGCTATGCATGAATTCACACGGCTGATTTACGAAACGCCGGGTGCGCGGAGCAGCATTATCCCGCTGCGAGACGGTGTTTCCGTCACGCTGAAAACGATATAAGAGTGTCCCGTGAGCGATCTGCGCTGGTTTCCGGTCTGCCGGGCTTCGGAAATAAAACCCGGTCAAGCGAGATCCATCACGCTGCTCGCGAAACCTTATGCCGTGTTTAATGTGGGCGGGGAATTGTACGGACTCGACGCCGCCTGTGGACACATGAAGGCGAATCTGGCGGCGGGCAGATTGTACGGCGACATCGTGGAGTGCGCAATGCACGGCTGGGAATACAACGTAAAGACGGGTGAATGCTTGACCGTAGCGCACACGCCGTTGACGCGCTATCCGACTAAAATTGAAAACGGAATGATTTTTATCGGCCTGAAATGGCCGTCCGAACCTTCGAGCAACGAATAATTCAGGTACGAACACCCGCGGAAGCGTGCAAGAATGCACCGCATTCGCATAGATGAAAGCGGAGAACGAACATGGCAGATTCACGAAAGCCCTTCTGGTTGACTTGCTTTGTGCTGCTCGCTTGCTTCGTGATGATCCACGGCAGTGCGGCTGCTCCCTATGAAATCGGATTTCAGGGAGGACCATTTACACCCGAACGCGCGCAATACAGCATTCCAACGGCGCAATATGCCGAAAATGGAAAAGTGCATGCGCTGGTGCAGCTTGACGATTATTTGCAAAAAGGACAGCGGCAAATTCTAAAACATGCGGGAATTGAGCTGTTAGCTTATCTGCCCGACCGTGCTTATGTGGCGGCGATAAAAACATCGCTGGATATCAATACTCTCGCTGAACTCGGAGTGCGGTATCTTGGTTCGTTATCGCCAGAGTTTAAAGTTCATCCGCGCGTAACGGCGCGGTCTTTCGGAATGTGGAGCGAGTATTCGCAAGGACGCCGTTTGCTGGCCGTGGAAATTATGCCGGATGTCACTCTCGATCATGCAAAACTGATGTTAGAGCAAAACGGCTGCGAAGTGGGACATCGTTTTGTTTCCGCGCATACGCTGATCGTTGCCGTTGAACCGGGGCGAATCAAAGAGATTATCGAGCTGGATGCGGTACTGTTTGTGGACGAAATTCCGCCTCCGCCCGATATGCTGAATGACGTCGTGCGGACGCGCCTGCACGTCAATGAAGTGCAGACAACCCCCCATAATTTGTCCGGTCAGGGGGTGACCGCAATGGTGTATGACGGCGGGATGATAGACAGCACACATCCGGATTTCGGCGACCGCGTCACCTGGCTGGAAACGGCAGTCATTGAAGCTCATCCAACCCATGTGGCGGGAACACTCGGCGGCAGCGGAACATCCTCTTCGGGCAACTACCGAGGCATGGCTCCGCAAGTGCGGATTATCAGCGGCGAATACGACCAGTGTGCGCCTTATTGCTTGTATGAAAGTCCGAATGATTTCGAACCGGACTATACGCAGGCACGCACGGTTCATCACATCGAGTTGACGTCGAATTCCATAGGCGCCAATATTGATCCGAACGGGTATCCTGAAGAGTGGTTCGGAGACTATGAGACGACCTCACGTTTGCTTGACGCAATGACCTTGAATACGGCCGGATCGCCGCTCACGATTATTTTTGCAGCGGGAAACGAGCGAAACGGAGCAACGTATCAGCGCACGACCTATAACTGTATGTCCGTTCCGTCCGGTGCAAAAAATATTATTACGGTTGGAGCTACTACCGGTACGGACGGCATTGCGACGTTTTCGTCATGGGGTCCGACCGATGACGGACGCATGAAGCCTGAAGTCTGTGCCACCGGCGTAGGTGTAACCTCTTGCCGTCCGGGCGCGGCATACGGCTATCAGGATATGGACGGAACTTCAATGGCAGCGCCGGCGGTTTCCGGGACGGTTTGTCTTATATTGCAGAAATGGCATCAACTATTCCCCGATGCGCCGGATCCGTTGCCGGAAACTGTGAAGGCGCTGCTGATTAATTCGGCCACGGATATCATTACAACCGGTCCTGACTATCAATCCGGATTCGGCATTGTAAATGCATTGCGTGCTATCCAGCAGCTCAATGCGGGCGGGATTTTTGAAGGTTCGCTGGAAACCGACGAATTATTTACACGGAGCTTTACCGTTCCCGCCGGTCAAACGGCTCTCGATGTGAGCATAGCCTGGAGCGACCTGCCCGCCGT
The DNA here is from genome assembly GCA_003818605.1 of Candidatus Zhuqueibacterota bacterium. GTDB lineage: Bacteria > Electryoneota > RPQS01 > RPQS01 > RPQS01 > RPQS01. Next base: position 4,375 of record RPQS01000085.1, read on the forward strand.
CGGAAATGTCATTCCGACTTTGGTTAATGATCTGGATATCAGTCTGGAGGGTCCCGGCGGGACGATTTATTTGCCGTGGAAACTGCGACCGACCGCCCCCGCGTTGCCTGCGACAGCGGGTGTAGACTCCGTCAATGTGTGCGAGAGAGTCCATGTCAACAGTCCGGAAGCAGGTCTTTGGGCGATTTCCGTCAGCGGCCGTTTGAACGGCAGCGACCGGCAAACTTTCAGTATCGCCGCGAGTGTGCCGCTGGTGAGCACCTGGGCATCCGTCACCGGAACAATGCGGAATTCCGGGACCAACGTTGGGCTTGTGGGCAGAGTATCGGCAGCGGGAAGCTCGCAAGGCGTGAACACAGATACCAGCGGCAGTTATTTCTTCACGGTTCCAGCCAACGAGTCGTTCACGCTGCGCGCGGCATCGTATGGATTCGCGCAGAAGGATACGTTGTTGAATCTGGAGCCGGGAACAACCATCATAAACTTCTCGTTGCGTGCGGCGCAAAACGGCACACTCAACGGAAACGTGGTGGATCAATACGGAAGATCCATCGGCGGCGCGACGATCCGCTTCTCGTTTCCGGGTGCCACAATTCCTTCAACCACATCAGGTGCCAATGGTGATTTCACCGTCACGGTTCCCGGAGCGAATTATTACGATGTGGAAGCCGAGTGGCAGGGGGTCTCCGGATGGGCGACGGCATACGTTCCTGAAAACGGCGTTAATCTGGTGATTGTATCCATTCGCGATTTCCGTTATCGTCCGGACGGTCCGGACAACTACGGCTATTATGCGTATGAATCGGTTGACTTCGATTCACCTGCACAGTATGACTGGCTGGAAATCAGTCCTCAGGCGGGCGGTCCGGGAACACTGACGCCCGCGCCCGATACGACAAACGCCAATCAGAATGATTGGGTGGTTTCCCTCGCAACTCCGTTCCCGATAAAATTCTACGGTCAGACCACAAACACCCTTCAAGTGGGAGCCGACGGCTGGGTGCGCGTGGGTTCGCCACAGGCGGCCGACAGCGTTTACGCCAATCGTGATATTCCCAACACGCGGATGCCCAACGGGATGATTTGCGTTTTTTGGGATGATTTAAAACCGAAGCTGCCCGACAGCGGAGACGTCTCCTATTATCACGATCAGGCGATGGGCCGCTTCATCATCGAATATCACAACGTCGTGCATTATGCGCCGCGAACGAATCGCACAACGGCGCAATTGGTTTTCTACGACACAGCAGTGCGGCCTACCTCCAGCGGCGACAACGAGTTTCAGCTTCAGTACCAGCGCGTGGATATGGAAGATAGCACGGCAGATGCCGATGCGACCATTGGCATTGAGAATTTCGACGGAACCGACGGCATTCAGCTCGTTTTCGACGGTTCGTATGCCTTGAATTGTTTTGAAATCCGGCCGCAGACGGCCATCCGGTTTATGCCCACGGGGATCGCGGGCACGGGAACGATTCGCGGACAATTGACCATGGTGCCGGTTCCGGACAACATCGCGGACGTGAGCATCGCCTTAGGTGAAGTCATCTATCATCCGAATACCAACGGATCCTTCCTGCTGGGCGGTCTTGTTGTCGGAACGTATGCTCTAACCGTTTCATATCCCGGCTATGAGACGCGGAGTCTCGAACAAATCACGGTTACTTTGGACGACACGACGGTTGCGGATTTCACGATGTATCGGCTCGACCCGCCGCGCAATCTTTCTCTGGAATACGACTATACGGTTCCGTCCGTTCGCCTGCAGTGGGATTGGCCGCTTTGGCATAATTCACCGGCTATTCCGGAACGCGGACGCGAACAAAATCTCGATGCCTTCCGGGGCTTCCGTGTTTGGCTGGCCGGTGCCGGACTTCTCGGAACCGCTCAGGATACGTTTTACAATTACACGGTCAGCCAGAGCCGCACGTACCGTTTTTGGGTGCAGGCGGTCTATGATGGAGGTACCGCTGACACATCCAACAACGTCAGTATCACAATTGATCTGAATGTTGATCCGTCAAATGAACCGATTCCTACGGTCTTCTACTTAAGGCCGAACTATCCCAATCCTTTTAACCCGACGACCCGGATTGAGTACGGCTTGCCGCGCGCGGCGAAAGTGACGTTGGAAGTATTCGATGTACTCGGCCGCAGCGTAGCCGTTTTACAGGACGGGATTCAGCCTGCCGGAGTCTATCGGGCTACATTCGACGGTGCGAATATGGGATCAGGCACATACCTTGTACGGCTTCATGCCGGTGAATTCACGCGCATTGAGAAGATGTTGCTGGTCAGGTAGTTCATGCGGTGATGTGGGTCGGCATGATTGTTGCCGCAAATTGCGATATGATATAGGCTTGGGCTGTGCCATATCCTGTATCTCATTGTTTTTTAGAATCAATCATCCCGACCAAATTTCCTTGAAAACAATCTCTTGCCTATGAAAGTCAAGCCACTTGCTACTTTGGAGGTTATTCCCAGCCTCCCCGCAGCGATCAGCGGATTGAAAAATCTGGCATATAATATCCTCTGGTCGTGGAATCCGGATATTACCGCGTTATTCCGGTCGCTGGATCCTGAGTTATGGGAGACTGTGGGCCGGAATCCCGCGCGCATGCTGCGCGAAATATCCCAACGGCGGCTTGATGATGCGGCGCGAAATCCCAGCATTCTGGATCACTACAACCGCTGCATAAGCTATCTCGAGCACTACATGCGCGAACCGAGTTGGTTCGATAAAGTGTGCGGGCCGTCGTCGAAGGCCAAAGAGATCGTCTATTTTTCGATGGAATACGGCATGACCGAAAATCTGCCGGTCTACAGCGGTGGTTTGGGAGTATTGAGCGGCGATCATCTCAAATCGGCTTCCGATCTCGGATTGCCGCTGGTAGGAATCGGACTCGCATACCGGCAGGGCTACTTTCAGCAGCAGCTCACGGGTGACGGTTTTCAGACCGAACTTTACCCGGAAAACGATTTCACGACATTGCCCGTATCTCCTGTCAAAGATAAAGACGGAGAACTCATAAAAATTCCGTTGCAGTTTCCCGGCCGTATGGTTTATATCGGGGCGTGGAAAGTGCAAGTCGGGAGGGTGTCGCTCTTCTTGTTGGATACGGATCAGCCGGAAAACAGTCCGGCGGATCGCCGGATCACCTATATGCTCTATGGCGGCGACAAAGAAACACGGATTCAACAAGAGATCGTACTGGGAATCGGCGGTGTGGAACTCGTATCGCGCATCGGCATTGAAACGACGGTTTGTCATATGAACGAGGGACACTCCGCCTTCATTCAGTTGGCGCGCATAATTCGGGCGCGGCAGCAGCTCGGATTGTCTCCGGAGGAAGCCGTTGCCTTAATTTCCGGTGGAACCGTATTTACAACACACACGCCCGTCCCCGCCGGTATTGACCAGTTCCCCGCCGATTTAATGGATCGCTACCTGGGGCCGCTATTCGCGCAGACGGGATTCAGCCGGGACGAATTCCTCGGAATGGGCAGCAAGCAGGCGGGAGTACCGGGGCAGCTTTTCAATATGGCGATATTTGCTCTACGCACATCGGATTATACGAATGGCGTAAGCCGGTTGCACGCCGACGTCTCGCGGGGCTTATGGGAAGACAGTTGGCCGCATCTGCCGCACGATGAGATTCCGATTGACTATGTGACCAACGGAATTCATATTCGCACGTGGATTTCGGACAATATGACCGCGTTGTACGATCGTTATTTAGGACCGGAATGGCGGCGTAATCCGGATCACAAAGATATATGGGCAAAGGTGCGCGAGATTCCCGACGAGGACTTGTGGAACGCGCACCTCTGCGGCCGCGAGCAGCTTGTGGATTTCTGCCGCCAGAGAATCGCCGAATACCGAACCCGCACCACCGGAACGGACGTGAGTGTGGAGGATGTTTCGAATTTGTTGGATCCGCGCATTCTGACCATAGGATTTGCGCGGCGGTTTGCCACATATAAAAGAGCCACCTTGCTTTTGCGTTATCCTGACCGGCTGCTCGCTCTGCTGCGGGATCCGCAGCGTCCGATCCAGATTGTTTTTGCCGGGAAAGCGCATCCGCAGGACGACGCGGGCAAAGCTCTGATTCGGGATATCATCTATTTTGCCCGCTCGCAGGGAGTGGAACATCGCTTGATTTTTGTCGAGAATTACGATATGGCCGTCGCCCGTCATCTGGTTCAAGGCGTAGATATATGGCTGAATACGCCCCGCCGCCCGTTGGAAGCCAGCGGCACGAGCGGGATGAAAGTTCTGCCCAACGGCGGCATTAATATGAGTATTCTCGACGGCTGGTGGGATGAAGGGTATACGCAGAATGTCGGATGGGCCATCGGCCGCGGGCGGGCGATAACGGACGAAAAAGCTCAGGACGATTGGGACGCGCAATCGCTCTACGATTTGCTGGAACGGCACGTCGTTCCGTTGTATTATACCTATGACGACGGGAAGATTCCGCGCCGCTGGATCGCGCGAATGAAGGAATCTATCGCGGAACTTGTGCCGCGGTTCAACTCCAATCGCATGGTGAAAGAGTACTGCGAAGACGCGTATTCACCGGCGCTGGGCCGGTGCCACGAACTGGCCGACAAGAATTGTGCGGCGGCCAAGCAGCTCGCCGCGTGGAAAACACTGGTTCGGAAAAACTGGGAATCGGTCAAGATCACTTCGATCAAAACCGGGGATGCGCGATCCATCGCGCCCGGTTCCGAACTGGATATTGCCGCGACCGTTTCCCTCGGGCCTTTAACTCCCAACGATATTGAAGTGCAGGTTTATTTCGGGCCGCTGCGAAGCGACGGTTCCATTGCTTTCTCAGGATGCGAATCGCTGGAACCGGATCCGCGCAGCGACGGCACTTTGTATCGCGGTCGCGTCGTCTTTCCCGACAGCGGCCGCTACGGCTATACGGTGCGCATCATGCCTTACCACCCGCTGTTGGGAAATGCTCTGAAAATGGGATTGGTGCATTGGGCATCGGTTTCCATCTCAACACAATGATCCCTGAATAGTTCATTATAAGAAAGGCGGCCCGTCGGGCCGCCTTTCTTCGCTGATATTTGGAAGCGAACTAAAAGTCTCGCATTCTGCAATTTCTTTGCGTGTTGCCTGCTCTACTGCCGTTCGACCGCGTCCGGCGTGGCAATCAACACGGTGCGATTGCGATCCGTGACCTGCACGCGGATTTCGTAATTACTGTCGCTGTTCAGCGTGTAGGAAACCCACGCATAAGTATTGCTAATCGGGAGGCGTCCGTAGGGATTCCCCTCCAAATCCACCATTTGGTTTTTCAAGTCATCATAGCTGGTAACGACTGACGGAAAACTCTCGTGATCCACGGAATAATAGGCCAGGACCTTTCTGACCAGATCGAGATCCGCCGTAGCTGAAGCGACGAGACTGGCGTCGCGAACACTGTGGTAGCGAGTCACCGCCAATGAAACAAGAATCGCAATCAAAACCAGAACAACCAACAGTTCAATAATAGTAAAACCACGTTTTCGACGCTGCACGACTCTGCACCTTTGTTTTAGCTTTGATGCCTGTTATCGTGCAAAACCGGTACCAAAAGGTCCGTGCCGTTTAGGATTCACTGTCTTGCCGCTTGCCCGGGGTCCGTAATACTCGGATGAGGCAAAACGTCAATATGAAAATGATGGCCGCCCAGGTTGCGGACAAGAGTATCCAGCCGGAGGGTTTCATTCTTCACCTCGCATCAACTTGGGAAATTTGTGACGGCGGTCGGCTCTATAGATGAGATAGATCAAGAAGACAATGAAAGCCAGCATGATGCTGCGGGTGACGCCGATTATCAGGAACTGTTTGGGATCAGTTACGTTCTGCATCGTCGCCGTTGGCCACCAGTCCTGTATAGCCCAGAATCCGAGCAGGAATAGCAAATAGGCCGGGGTGACATACTTGAGGATCGGTTTATAGAAGCGCGGCAAGTGCAGTTCTGCCCCTTTATGCATTTCCTTGAATCCGCGGTCAATGCCCATGAAATAGCTGAACAGCACGATCATAATCAAGCCGGAGACAACAGGCAGGACGCTTCCCGCCCAGAAGTCCATTTCATCCAATGTTCCATAGCCGATGGTAAAGACAACGAATCCTGTGAACAACAGATTGATAGCGCCGATAACCGCCATTGACTTACGGTGACTCCAATCCAGTTCATCTTTCAGGAATGTCAAGAGGGGTTGAATAAGTGAGACCGAGGAAGTGATTCCCGCTATGAAGAGGAGAAAAAACCACAGGAAACCCATAATACCGCCCGCGCCCATTTGGGCAAATACGTAGGGCATGGTGATGAATCCCAGACTGAATGATCCCTGAGTGGCGATTTGGCTCGCGCCGGCGGCGCCGAAAAATATGGCCGCCGCAACCAGCGAAATGCTGCCGCCGAGAATGACTTCCGCGAATGAGTTCGCCGAACAGGCGGTCAAACTGGAGAGAACCACATCGTCTTTTTTCTTCAGATAACTGGCATAGGCCATAATCGCACCCATGCCTACCGACAACGTGAAGAAGATTTGCCCGGCAGCTTCGATCCACACGCGAGCATCAGACAGTCTTGACCAGTCAGCGTTCCACATGAAGCCGAGCGCGTTGCCCACATTCCAGTCCGGTTGAGCGGGGTTGGGCGTGCCCAGAGTAAGAACTCGTACAACGAGAACAATCCCGCAGATAAGAAGAATAGGCATACCGATCTTGGCCAGCTTCTCGATTCCCTTTTGTATTCCCCGGAACAGTACGTAGTAGTTCAAAACAAACACGAGAAGAAAAATGGTAATGGCTATCCAGGGTCCGTCGAAATATGCATTGGATTCGGCTCCGATAAAACCGTTGAGAAACTTGTCCATTTCTCCGGCGGCAATGGCCTTATCCCACGTCCCGTTAAGGGAGAAGATACTGAATGCCAGTGTCCAACCTTCAATAAAAATATAGTAGAAATTAATGATTAACGGAATAAAGATCGTAATCACGCCGAGATACTTGGCCCATGGTCTGCCGCCGGTAAGACGGTGGTAGACTCCCGGCCCGCTGCCGTGCGCATGCTGTCCGCCGTAGCGTCCAATAGTCCATTCCACCCACGCAAGCGGAATTCCTAAAAGGAGGAGGGCAATCAGATACGGCACCATGAAAGCGCCGCCTCCGCCCGCCGCGGCACGAACCGGGAAACGGAGGAAATTGCCTAACCCCACCGCGCTTCCCGCGACAGCGAGAATAATTCCGATGCGCGACCCCCATTGATCCCGAGCCTTAGGCTGGTGCGATTCGGTCATTTTCGGATTCCGCAATAATGAAAGTCAAGGGTTTTCGGAAAAATAAGCCATTTTCAATAGAAATCAAGGGGGAGCTGCGGGAAGGAATGCTTGAGTATAAAAAAAAAGTGCGGACCTCGGCGAGATCCGCACTTCAAAAAGAATCGAAGCTGAATTATCTGATGAACTGCATGGTCCGGATGAGAACAGCCCCCGGAGTTTCCATTCTGTAGAAGTAGAGACCGGATGTCAGATCGCCGGCATCGAATATAATCCGATGCGATCCCGTCTGAGCTCTGCCGGAAAAGAGAACGCCAACCTGCTGTCCGAGAATATTCATGAGCGTGAGCTTCACATCCGTTTCGAAGGGCACGGAGAATTGGATATTAGTCTGTCCGTTGAAGGGATTGGGGTAATTCTGCGCGAGAGAGAATCCTTCTGCACTATAGGCGTGTTCCATTTCGATGGAGGATAGCGGCAGAACCGTTACCGTTCCGGCCATGCCGGGAGCATGCGGATCACACTGGTAGTTAAACTCGCTGGGATCTACGTTAAAGACGAACTGGTATTGCCACGGGGCCATGCTGGGATTGCCGCTAAAGAACATAGCCGGACTACTCAGCTCATGCACATTATGATGGCCTTGCGTGCAGTTCCAGACTACCGTATCCCCCTGTGATATAGTGATGTTTTGTGGCGTGAATGAAAAATTGGCTACTGTGACGGTATGAACGGTTGCCCATGCCGGTACCGCGAGTAGAACCATCGCAACGATTCCCACAACAATCTTTGAACGCGTGATCATCTTCCCTCCAAGGAATATGTGTTTTTCCCGATTAACTTTCCGGACCATCTCGAGTCGAGTAGTAGCATATTGTCGGCGAGTGCTTATAGCCGCAGGATTCAAATAAGCGGCGGCTCGCTGTATTTTCCTCTTCAATTAAGGCGGCAATTACAAAGGCACCGGAATCTTTCAAACTCTGCGTAGCAGCGGCTACGATGGCTTTTGCAATTCCGGTTCCTCGGTGTTCCGGCCTCGTGGCCAAACGTTCGATCCAGCCTTTGCGTCCGTCATAGCTGATTAATGCCGCTCCTGCCAGAGTATTGCTAATGAAAGCTCCCCAACCTCCGACAGACAAACCATTCAGATATCTGGCCAGCCGGTCTTCGTGATCCCGACCCTGCGGTCTGAAAGGAAGTCCTGCCGCTGTCCACAAATCGAATAGTGCCGGGAGGTCATTGCCTCTAAGCGGCCTTAAAACGGCAGACTTGACCTCAATCTCCGAACTGGATATCGGTTCGATTTCTGATTGCACAGGTATTGAAAGCAGATGGCCGCTGATCCCCATTCCAGCCGATTGATATATCTTGACTGCTTTATCGTTTATACTTGACACCAATAACCACAGTTCCTTACAATATGACTCCAAAGCTCTATTTTTAGCAAACTCGAGCAAGTTTTTTCCGATTCCTCTGCGTCTATATGCCTCTCTGACGGTGACATCCCAAATCCAGAGCTCACGCAATCCATTAAAACGATTATGTGTTATATGCAGCCAAAGCTGGGCCGCAATTGTACGATCGGGTGCCTCCACCATAAAGATTTCACTATCTCTTTCGAAGGCATAGTCCCGAACAAATGACGTAAACCGTTGCCGCATATCCTTTTCTGAAGCACCTAAACGGCCATGCATGAACGCGCAAGTGGGCAATCCGATCTCGATGAAGGTTTCGATGTCGGAGGGTGCGAGTTCACGCAATGTGAATCCGGGCAGGTTGGCGAAGTTGTTCATATTGTCTCTATCTTAGGTGGGGTTAGGATGCTGGGGCAGGACAACTGATACGACAATACTTGCTTTCCGGTAAAATTTTCAATATTTTACAGACAGATAATCAAGGGAAGGCGGATTCTATCGAAGACCTCGTCAATCTGGTCTCCCGCTCTCGAATTTATATCTGTATTACAAATTATAACAACTAATTAGAGGAATGTCAAGGAACATATTAAGACTGGAAAACGGCTATTGGAGCCTTGACAGGATAGGGAGAATTACTTATATTTCAGTCTCGTTTGGAAATATGGGCCTGTGGCGCAGCTGGGAGCGCGCTTGAATGGCATTCAAGAGGTCAGGGGTTCGATCCCCCTCAGGTCCACGACGAAAAAGCTGAAATCTGAAAGATGAAAGCGGAGGGGAAGAAATTGCAGTCATCCTTCTCAGCTTTCCGATTTCCGTTTTCTGATTTTCTTTACTGCGGGAGTAACTCAGTGGTAGAGTTCCACGTTGCCAACGTGGCTGTCGCGGGTTCGAGTCCCGTCTCCCGCTCAAAAAGGATGAAGGATAAAGGATGAAGGATGAAGCCCGATTTTTTAGGGTGTTCACTTCATCATTCATCATTCATAGTTCATCATTTGGTTTGGCGCCGTAGCCAAGTGGTTAAGGCGGAGGTCTGCAAAACCTCTATTCAGCGGTTCGAATCCGCTCGGCGCCTCCGCCGATACCATAGCCCGGCTTCCCGCCGCCGGGGTGGTGAAATGGTAGACACAGGGGACTTAAAATCCCCAGGAGCCAAAAGCTCCGTGCCGGTTCAAGTCCGGCTCCCGGCACTACCAATCTACGAAGCGCGGTTCCGATGTTTGCAGCTTTTTGCTGTAAATGAGTCATGGGCATGACCGGAACCGGGTCGTGCTTTTTTATTGGCAGAACCCCCCTTTTTTCCCCCGCAGGCGGGGGGAGATAAAAATGGGCGATTAGCTCAGTTGGTTAGAGCGCTTGCGTGACATGCAAGAGGTCACAAGTTCGAGTCTTGTATCGCCCACGACATGAGTGACATAGAACTCACATTCGAAGATGGCCGGGTTGTAAAAGTCCCGGCCGGCACGATTCCCAAAGATCTCCTTGGCGAGGGCCAGCAGGTTGGAGCTAACGGCATTCTGGCCGCGCTATTGGATGATCAGATTTGGGATATATACCGTCCGCTGGAACAAGGCGGAAATTTCCGTTTTGTTACGTTTGCCGATCCCGAAGGCCAATTGGTTTACCGGCATTCCGCCGCGCACCTGATGGCGCATGCGATTAAGGAATTGTGGCCGGAATCGCAATTGGCTATCGGTCCCGCGATTGCCGACGGTTTCTATTACGATATAGATTCGCCGCACGTTTTCTCGCAGGAAGATTTCGAAGCCATCGAAAAGAAGATGGCCGAGATTTCCAAGCGCAATCTTCCGCTGAAACGCCGCGATATATCGCGCGATGAAGCGATTGTGATGTTCCGCAAGATGGGCGAGAATTATAAGCTCGAGATGATCGAGACCCTTGAAGAGGGACTCACGATCTACGAGCAGGGCGATTTTGCGGATCTCTGCCGCGGCCCGCATTTGGACAGCACGAGCCGGATCAAGCATTTCAAGATTTTGTCCGTAGCGGGCGCGTACTGGCGGGGCGACGAACACAACAAAATGCTGCAGCGGCTGTATGGCACGGCTTATCCAACCCGCGAGCAGCTTGATGAACACATTCACCGGATCGAGGAGGCCAAGCGTCGCGATCATCGCAAACTCGGCAAGGAACTCGATCTGTTCAGTTTTCATCTCGAAGCGCCGGGATCGGTGTTCCTTCATCCGCGCGGGGTGATCATTTGGGATGAGATCAGCAACTACTGGAAAGAAAAACACCGGCAGGCAGGCTATCAGGAGATTCGTACGCCGCTGGTTTTGAATGAAGAGCTGTGGCATCGCTCGGGGCACTACGACCACTACCGCGAAAATATGTATTTCACGGAAGTGGAAGAGCAGATGTACGCGCTGAAGCCGATGAACTGCCCCGGTCACTTGCTCGTTTTCCGCACGCGGCAGGTTTCCTACCGCGATTTACCGCTGAAATTCTGCGAACTGGGAACCGTTCACCGCTATGAAAAGAGCGGAGTGCTGCACGGGATGTTCCGGGTGCGCGTGTTTACACAGGATGATGCGCATATTTTCGTGACACCGGAACAGGCGGAAGTCGAAGCGGCGAAAGTGGTGCAGTTCATTTTCGACATGTATCACGATTTCGGTTTTCATGATTTCCAGATTGAACTCTCTACGCGGCCCGAAAATCGCGTAGGTACCGATGAGATGTGGGACAGGGGCGAATTAGCCTTAGAAAACGCGCTAAAGACATTGGGAGTGAAATACAAACTCAATCCCGGTGACGGCGCATTCTATGGTCCGAAGATTGACTTCCACATCAAGGACGCCATCGGGCGGACATGGCAGTGCGGAACCGTCCAGTGCGATTTCTCCATGCCGGAGCGATTCGGACTCGAATACGTCGGGCATGACGGCAACAAATATACGCCGGTGATGATTCACCGCGCGCTGTTGGGATCGCTGGAGCGGTTTATCGGTATTCTAATCGAGCATTATGCAGGTGATCTGCCATTGTGGATTTCGCCGGAGCATATGCGGGTTCTGCCGATTACCGAAGGGCAAAACGATTTCGGACACAAGGTCGTGGAACGGCTCGACAAGCTCGGACTTCGTGTATCGCTGGATGCGCGAAATGAGAAGTTGGGTTTTAAAATCCGCGACGCCGAGATTCACAAGGTTCCCTATATGGCTGTCATCGGCGCGCGCGAGGCTGAGAGCGGAATGCTATCCCTGCGCCGCCGCAAGGAAGGGGATCTGGGAACACTCACCGTAGAGC
>RPQS01000086.1 GCA_003818605.1 Candidatus Zhuqueibacterota bacterium
CGCACAACGGCAAAGCCACAGCCGCTGCGCACGGATACGGATCTTCCCGCCTGGCTTGTTTGGGGAGGCTCATTAGTCATTGGACTATTGAGCTGGACGCTGGCTCCGGATAATCCGTGGGTGATTTTGATGGTGATGGTTTTCGGTTTTATTTTCGTCACCGTATCGTCACGCATTGTGGGACTGGTTGGCTCTTCTTCCAGCCCCGTATCGGGAATGACAATTGCCGCGCTGCTGGGAACAACGGTTCTGTTTCTTCACATGGGATACACGGGAACCGGAGGCATGGTGGCCGCGCTATTCGTGGGCGCGGTGGTCTGCATCGCCGTGTGCACGGCCGGAGATATTTCGCAGGATTTGAAAACGGGATTTCTTCTTGGAGCCACACCGTGGAAGCAGCAGCTGGGCATGTTTATCGGAATTGTAGCGGGAACATCCGTGATCGGAAGCATCGTTTACCTTTTGGGAGACACGTACGGATTTGTGGCGGACGCATCACACCCCAACCCGTTATATGCACCGCAAGCCAACTTAATGTCCATCATAATTGACGGCGTGATGCACGGAAAATTACCGTGGGATTTGATATTTCTCGGAATGTTTCTGGCATTAATCGTAGAATGCTTCGGCGCTTCGTCGCTGGCGTTTGCCGTCGGTTTGTATTTACCTGTCGGCTTAGCGGTGGGCGTGATGGTCGGAGGTTTGGTGCGGTGGGCGCGAGCCGGAATCAATGCGGAAGAAAGCGGCGAAGATCCCGGCGTGCTGTACAGTTCCGGACTGATTGCGGGAGAGGCTTTAGTGGGAATCGGCTTTGCCGTGCTGGCAAGTCTGAAAGTGGCTTACGATTTCGCCGCCGGAATTTTGGGCGGATGGGAGATTGCCGTCACGTTGGTTCTCTATGCCGCTCTTACCTATTCTCTGTGGGCGGCATCTAAAACGCGCACAGCTTGAGTCGTGTGAATGGAAAAAGAAAAGCCCGCGGGTGATTATCCTCGGGCTTTTTTTTTCGGCGCCGTTTAAGGCAGTAAACCGTATTGATCCAATAATTGCTTATCGTTTAAAAGCGCTTGCGTGGGGCCTTTCCATGACTGCCTTCCCCCGGCAAGTACACACGCATTTCCGTCCAACGCGCGCATGAGATCCAGATCATGTGTGATGACGATGAGAATTCGCGCGTCATTGCTCCACTCTTTCAACACCTTGCACATGCGGTTGTGAAATCTCCAATCCAGACCGATAGTCGGTTCATCAAGAATGAGCAGCGATGGCTCGCGCGCCATCTGAAGCGCTATCGCCACCATGCGGCCGTATCCCGCCGACAGATGAAACGGGTGAAGCGAGGCAATATTTTCGAAAGAAATTCCCAACGATGTCAAATAGCGAACTACCCCTGCCCTATTGGCACCTGCGATTTTATTCAATTCCTCCACGACGGAATCCTCGAAGAAAATATTTTCCGGGAACTGAAACACAAACGCCGCCCGTGAAGAAAAAACAGACGGCGTATCATCGTTCAAGCGGACAGAACCGGAAACCGGCTCGATGAGTCCGGCGAGCAACAGACCTGCCGTAGATTTTCCCGAACCGGACGGACCACAGAGAATTTGGGGCATACCCGAATCGAAAACGGCGGTGAATCCGGCTACAGCCTGCACATTCCCGTCACGCTGCGGCCACTCGTAGTACAGATTATCCGCGAGGAGTCGCATCAGACTGTGGCGTATATATCGCGGGCAGCGCGCTGCCGGAGTTCATCGGCGGTACATTCGACGAGAACGTGGTTATCCAAAAACAGAAAACGATGGGCGGCGGGCATTTTCCGGGGGTCGGGCGATACCCACAAGATTCCTGTTTCGGAGCGGACAATATCCACGGCATCGCGAAATTCGCGCCGTGATGGTCCATCCAAAAAAGAGTCCGGCTCGTCGAGCAATAAAAACTCAGGTTTCAGCGCCATCACAGCGGCAAGAGCCACACGCTGCTTTTGCCCTCCGGAAAGGGTCTCCGGCGAACGATGTTTTAAATCCTTGAGTTGAAATCGCACAAGAAATGCATCTACCACCTGACGCATTCTTTTCGGGTCAACGCCGCGAAGTTCCATACCTAAAGCAATCTCTTCTTCCACCGTAGCGGCAATCATCTGATGATCGGGATTCTGAAAAAGCAACGCAACCCGTGAAGAAAACTCATGACCGGGTCTTCCATCCAGAGTGACTTGCCCTTCAGTCGGAGACAACAAGCCCGCCATGATGCGCAGCAATGTAGTCTTGCCGCAAGCATTTTCGCCTACCAAAGCAACCGTTTCGCCCGTGGTTATATGAAAAGAAATTCGCCGCAGCAGCGGCGAGGCACCGGGATAACCGAAAGTCACGTCATTTACGCGAAGCTCAGCCACGCAGTGCCTCCATCAGAAGCGCGGCGATTTTGCTTGATACACCACCGCGTTTTCGTACATAATCCGAAGCCTTATTGCGAAGTTCCTTCAACACGAAACTATCCGTAAGCCACGTCAGGACCAATCTTTCAGTTTCCTTGCGATTTCGCACAAGTTTTACAATGCCTTCGCCGGATGCTTCACGCGCCTCGTAAGACACATGGATACGCGGACCGCAGAGAACAGGCAAGCCGCACGCCATCGGTTCGAGAACGCTATGCACTCCTTTGCCGAAACCGCCTCCGATGTACGCGATTTGACCGATCCGATATAAGTCCGCGAGCATGCCCGTACGATTGATTAATAACGCGCCCTGCGTACCGGGTTCCGGGTTATCGTCTAAATCCACTATAGAGAGACCGCATTCATGACTCCTGCGTATGATCCGCAACTTTGCCTTCGGTGACGGATCATGCGGCACAACAACGGCAAGCACGTCGGGAATCCGGGAGGAAAGGCGAGCAAGAACGGGTAAAATAAGCTCTTCATCATCCTCATGCGTGCTTCCGGCAACGATAACTCTGCGTCCTGCGCACCAGTTTTTTAGATAATCGGACAGACCATTCTGTTGTGCCATTCGCCTCAGAACGCGATCAAAGCGGGAATCACCAAGCACCAATACCGGTGCTCGATTGCCGACAATCCGCCGCGCGCGGTTCGCATCCTCCTCCGATACCGCGAAAATGCCGGACAATTCCGAGTAGACCGCGGAATGAAAGTGACGCAATCCGGGAAGCAGCTTTAATGAACGCGCATGAAAATTCCCGTTGATTAGAAACACGGGAATACTGCGACGGTGCGCTTCCCAAACCAGATTAGGCCATACATCGTGTTTGGTGATCGCAATTACCGATGGACGGAGCGCATCCAAATAAGCCCGCACATCTTTTTGGAAGTCCATTGGACTGTAATCGGAAAAATCGAATTCCGAGCAATTTTGCAGCGCGGTTTTTGCCGATGGGGAAAAATGGCTTACGGCAAGAGCGATTTTCGATCTGTCGAATTCGAGTGAAATAGGTTTCAGCGCTTCCAGTTCGCCCGCCGACGCACAATGGAAGAGGAGAACCGGCTTATTGCCTATACCCTTCCGGAAAGCCGCCACTCGCTCCGGTAAACCACGACGGCCTTCCCAACCGGCTTTCACTTTGGCATTTCCAAGCGAGAGTAGACGTGCGCCGACGGAAAGCAGCGGCAGAGCAAGGCCGTTATAGCAATAGCGATGAAACCGGTTATTCACAAAATTATTCCGGGATTGTTTTCATTACGCGTTGCGCCGCCAGATAGACCATTGCGGGCTTCGTATCCTTCATGCAGCGAAAATGACTCTTGGGACACTGCGAGCTTCCCATAGCGCTGCACGGACGGCAGCACAAGGTTTGTTCCATCACTTCAGCAGTTGAACGAAACGGATAGAATCCGAACTGTTCAATCGTCGGACCGAAAAGCGCAACCAGCGGCGTGCCGACTCCCGCCGCAAGATGCATCAGGCCGGAATCGTTACTGACAACCACGGCAGCTCTTTCCAGCAATGCGGCGACTTCGGGAATTGTGCGGTCACAAATAAATGCGGATTCTTCAATGCCCGCGGATATCGAGCGGAGCAGATCGCACTCATCGGCGGCGCCCACCAACAATACACGATTTCCGTTTTCATGGAACCGTTGGCCGAGTTCAATCCAGTATTCCACCGGCCAGCGTTTCGTGAAGTGACGCGAGCCGGGGCAAAGAACGACTGTCGGCTCACAGGGGGAAAAATTTTCAGCCCACACGCGCTCCGGCGGTGGAACAGCTAAGAGTAATCCATGACCGTCATCCACCGCTCCCAAAAAAGCCGCGGCATCGAGATAGCGCAATGCGACGGATCGCGGCTGATGGTAGAGATTCCATTTCCAATGAATGAACAGCCAACGCCGCAGCCGATATCTTTTGGCTTTCACGCAGAAAACCGGGAAAGTAGAGCTTCTTAGAAAAACGCTGCGCGTGTTGTTCTGGATATCCACTATGATGGCGTAGCGCCGTGATAATTGGGATCGAAGTGCACAGAGTCCGCGAAAGCCGCTGCGTTTATCGAATGTCAGGACGCGATCAGCCCCGGAGAGGAGCCGCGCAGCATCGGCGAAACCTGTTGAGACTAAAAAATCAATATGACTTTCGGGAAAGCGCGTCCGCAGAGCGCGCAAAGCCGGAGCCGTTAAAAGGATATCGCCCAGAGAAGAGAAGCGGATCACAAGGATCCGCTCTTTATCCCGTTCGACCATCGTATTATTTGGAGATTTCAAAGCGGTTTTGGAGTGAACCACTCGCGGTGATTGCGAACTGACCGTTTTGATCCTTGACAATAATCATTCCGCCGGCGGCGGATTTGCCTTCTTTCGCCAGACTATCCGTGCCGCCGAAAACAAAAACGGCGTAAGCCAAAGCTTGAGCGGTGATCGCATCGGGAGCCTGCACGACAGCCCCGGCACAGCGATCCGCGGACATGCCGGTGCGCGGATCGAGAATGCTGTGATAATATTTATTCGCGTTTTGAAAACGGTCTATCGCCGCAGACGTATACGCGGTTCCGCCTACGGGAACGTGAACAACCGCCCAAGACGGCTTTTTATCAAGAGGATTGAATAACGATATGGGGAATCCCTGCGGATCCGGCGGGTCACCCATAGTACGGCAGACGCGAGGCGAAGAAATCATTGCCGTGCGAATTCCGTGCTCGGCCAATTTCGCGGCGGCAAGATCGAAGGCGTAGCCCACCGCAATTTCGCGCACGTCGAAGCGCATAGCTTTTTTACCCAGTAAGATGGAATTACCGGCGACAAACATGCCGCCTTCTGCCACCAACTTTTTAGCACTATCCAGCTCCGCCGGTGACGGAACACGCGGGTTGCGGCCGAAATTCCAGAGATCGAGCATCGGCCCGTAACGAATATCAAAAACCTGTCCACTCGCATCGTACATCTGCATCGCTTTCATGAGCATATCGAAGACAACACCATCCGTACCAATGGATTGCGAACCGGCTCCCGAGGAAATTTTAGTGACTTGATTATCCGGACCGGGAATCAGCGTTTTCTTGTCGAAATCCTGCATAAGCTGAAATACATCATGAAAAACCTTGATCAGATCGCCCCTTTGCGCACCCGGATCGTACACGGTTACGGTCACTGTGGTTCCGAGCACGTCGTGTGTTTCGGAAGGATTTGCCGAACTCTTACAGCCGGGGAAAACGGAGAGCGAAATAAGCATCAGAGTAAAAACAGTCAGAAAAGGTACCGAATTTCGCTTCATGGGTAGTTCCTTACTAATGCGAGTACCGACAAACGATAGTACACATCGCGTCAATTATTTTTTAGTCAAGCCGCGGGAATCAGCTTCACAAAGAATCTCTTACCCACTTTAAGCAGCATCGGTTTGTCTATAGTGATGCGCTGCATGGGATCGCTTATTTTGCCGCCGTCCAACTGTACGCCGCCGCCTTCGATCAGACGGCGAGCTTCAGAGTTGGTCTTGGCCCCGCCGGAATCCACGATCAAGCGCGCGACAGGAATTTCGCCACTTGCGGCGACTGTATACTCTGGAATCTCATCCGGCACTTCCTTCTTGGAGAAGATGCGGTCAAACTCCGCTTCGGCGGACTCCGCCGCTTCACGCGAGTGATATAATGTCACGAGTTCGCGGGCCAGACGCCGTTTCGGATCGCGCGGATTGACGCGGCCGTTTTTCAAATCATCGGCAATTTGCTTAATCTCGTTCTGGGGCACATCGGTGGCTAAAACGAAATAGAAGACGATCATTTCATCGGGAATGGAAAGCGTCTTGCCGTAAATATCCTGAGGCGATTCGTGAATTCCGATATAGTTGCCGAGAGACTTGGACATCTTGTCCACGCCGTCGGTACCGGGCAGCAGCGGAAGCATCAGGCATACCTGTGGTTCCACGCCAAAATGCTCCTGCAGAGTACGACCCAAAAGCAGATTGAATTTCTGATCGGTGCCGCCCAATTCGACGTCCGATTTCAATGCCACGGAGTCATAGGCCTGAAGCAAAGGATAGAGGAATTCGAGAATAGCGATAGGCTGATTGGATTTGAAACGCTTCTCGAAATCGTCGCGTTCCAACATGCGCGCGACGGTGTAATGCGAGGTCAGCCGCAGAAAATCATACGGGGAAAGCGCGCCCAGCCATTCGGAGTTGAACCGAACTTGCGTCTTGTTCGCATCAAGAATCTTGAAAACCTGTTCCTTGTAGGTCTGCGCGTTGCGCACAATATCTTCGCCGGTCATCGGGGGACGTGTTTTGGAGCGCCCGGACGGATCGCCAACCCGCCCGGTAAAATCACCGATGAGAAAAACAACCTGATGGCCGAGATCCTGAAACTGTTTTAGTTTGCGAATCGAGACCGTATGGCCAATGTGCAGATCAGGTGCGGTGGGATCGAAGCCTTCCTTAACGATTAGTGGGGTACCCTTACGAAATGAGCGCTCCAACTTGCGTTCGAGATCTTCCACGGAGATGGTTTCTTCGACTCCGCGCAGCAGAATATCCAGTTGCTCTTTGACAGGAGGAAATTTCAAACCGGTTAACCTCGTTTCAAACGTTGCTTCAACTCGCGATCCACTTCACGGGCGACGCGCGCTTCTTCTTTCTGCCGCCGCTTATCGTATTCCTTTTTGCCGCGGGCGACCGCGATTTCCGCTTTTAAATGCGCTCCTGAAAAATAGAGCTGCAGGGGAATCAGCGTATTGCCTTTTTCCTCAACCAGACGGGCCAATTTGCGGAGTTCATCACGATGCAGTAAAAGCTTGCGGCGACGACGCTCTTCGTGTTCAGCGTAGCCGCGATCCCGGTAAGCCCCGATCGTCACGTTGTACAAATACAGTTCATTTCCTTCAAAGGCTGCGTAAGCATCCTGTAGACCCACATGTCCGGCCCGAACGGACTTGACTTCGGTACCGAGAAGGGAGATTCCGGCTTCGTAGCGTTGGAGGAGATGGTATTCGTGCCAAGCCTTGCGGTTCTTGGCGACAACTTTGGAGGGGCCTTTTTCTTGCATGAATTTAAAAATTAAGAAGAATTTACTGGAAATGCAAGGCCTTACCGCATTTTACGCTTGACAAAAACTCTGAGAATAAGTAAATTACAGGTCCGATTCGCTGGAGTGGTGGAATTGGTAGACTCGCTAGGTTCAGGACCTAGTGTCCGCAAGGACGTGCGGGTTCGAGTCCCGCCTCCAGCACCAATTTATCGCATATCCTATTATTATGTATGGGATTGCGATTTATATTGCCCTTTTAAAGAACCCGCCCGGTTACCGGAGCGGGTTCTTATTGTTTGGGACTTCGGACTAACGGGCAATTCTTAAAACAGCAAAAAAAGCCAAACCCATCGAAACGGCTGCAATCGCGGCGGTTGCTGTTAAGCCGTACAGGGGCATAAACCACAGACTGCCCAGCCAGGATCCGAAACATCCGCCAATGAGATCGGCGGCATAGAGCGGTGCAATGTTATTTTTTTGAGAATGGGCACGAACTAATGCCGTCCAGGCAAAGGCGGCGGAAACGAAAAAGCCTGCGGCGATAAGAAGGATGCCGATCCAAACCGGAGAGGCCGTGTTGAAAAGGAAAGTCGGCAGTGCGACGATCACACCGATCAGGCATGCGCCACTCAGTATTCCTATGCCATAAGTTCGTAGAGCGGCATTGCGCTTCCGATTCATCCATGCAGCGCCCCATGCGAGTCCCAGCATGAATAGCGTTAGAAGAAGACCAATGTCGCGATACAACACGCCGTTGGCCGACTGGAAACGGAGCAGCAAAATCATTTCGAGAAGCATGCCGTAAAAACCGGCGATCCCCGCAATGAGAGTGGTTACGACACTTGATCGGAACAGCAGGATCATCAATAATAAAACCACAAAACAAACTGTGAAGATTCCGGCCACCCATTCGAAAGATTTTGCGGCCGATGCGGGGCGCGCATATTTAATCAGGTTCGGGAATAATTTCGACAACCAAATCGAACCTGCATAATAGTAGCAGACCGGACGTTCATCACTGTTGACGGGAGCTGCCGTTTGCGCCAGTCGCGCGGAGATTTCCTGCAAGCGATCATTAGTCAACACATAGCGGACATAAGGCGGGATGACCAGTTTTGCCTGAATACTTCGGGATTCGTGCCGGCTGATGAGCACATCAGGGTTTCTTGGAAGGTTCTCTGCGGACGCAAGAATAACATTCGTTGTTCCGGGCAGCACCAATACATCGTCGAAAACTCGACTCAGCGCTTGAACGACTCCCGCATTGCGAAGGGCAATAGCCTCAGGCCAGATATTTTCCACGGAACGAAGCCGTAGAGCAAGGATTCCATTTTGATGCAAATGCCGCTTGGCCAGATCGAAAAATTCGCGAGTGTAAAAGCGGTTGCTTTGTCCGGAAGTCGGTTCGGGCATTCCCACGATAATGACATCGTAGCGCTCCAAACCGCGAAGCCGGGAACGAGGATCCCCGAAATGAATATGGACGCGCGGATCTTTCAGGGATTTTTGGATATCCGGCGGTAAGATCGGAAGAACCGTTTTCATGAGAACATCACTGAGATCCACGTAGTCCACGCGCACAGGATGGTGCTGAAGCAGATCGCGGACAATTCCTTCGCAGCCGCCGCCCATGATTAGAACATGCTCCGGTCGCGGATG
This sequence comes from Candidatus Zhuqueibacterota bacterium, assembly GCA_003818605.1. Classification (GTDB taxonomy): domain Bacteria; phylum Electryoneota; class RPQS01; order RPQS01; family RPQS01; genus RPQS01. The sequence continues at coordinate 9,126 of RPQS01000086.1, forward strand.
CCACAAGGCGGCGAAATGAGTCAGTTCTTCGGAAGATACTCCCTGCGACTCGAAACTCAGCGCATCGTTTTCGAAAACGGAAATCTGGCCTTTGCGGAACTCGACGGTAATCCGGCCATAGGGAGTATCCGTGGATTCGAGCAGGTGCGGGTGATGCCAGAGACTCGACATCCGATCCAAGGGGTAGGCATGCCAAAAAGCTAAGATAACGGCGGCAACGGCCATGACGTTGAAAACGCCGAAGACTTTTTTCATCTCCCCTTGCGCGAGCGACAGCCAAAACGCGGATGCCGCGGCGATTATGGAGCAGATCAAGGCGATGAGCAGATTCGAAAAACCGAATTGCAGAAAGGTCGTGGAGGACAACCCGCCGAGCACACCGCCCAGACTCTCGATGGCATAGGCTCCTGCAAGAGTCCGTTTGTTATCATTCAGATACGCTACAGCCGACCAGCGGAAAAGCAGACCCGACAGTACGGACAGCGGAAGAATGGCGATGAGAATCCCCGCAAGTTGTGCAGGAAAGGGCAAGTAAGCTCCGAAAACGCCGCCGAACAGTACGCGCATTCCACGCGTAAAAGCCATCTCTAAAAGTAGAAGGAGAGCAAACAGAACCAGCAGCCACTGAACGCCGTTTGACTGTGGCTTTTCACTTTGACGACAGAATAATGCACCCGCAGCCGTTCCCAGCAGCCAGAAACCGATGGCAAGCAAATAAACCAGTTCGACACCATAGAGCGCCACAGCCAATTCGCGAAGCATCACGACCTGACCGAGAATCGAAATCCATCCGATGACAAAAAGACCGTAACGCATCAGAATCCGGTTCTACTCCATGAAAAATATGCCGCGCCGATATCACTCCGCCGCGGCATGATTTTACACGATAATAATTTACTTCATTCGTGTTTCGATTCAGAGAACACAATCGCTTCAAACGTGAACAGATCCGCGTTCTTTCTCCAACTTCCTTCCGGCAAACCCGCCTTGCGGCACAAGTGATCCAGCATCTCATCTCTCGTCCATCCCTGCTCCGTGGCCACTTGCGGCAGAAAAACCGCCGAGCGACCGTCCTTCCGAATCACCACACCGTCCCGCCCCAATACAATCTGATCTGGCCCGGGAATTTTAGTGAACGGTGTGAGCGCGGAAATTTCGATTTCAAGATCATTCACTTCACTGGCCGTAACCGGGCTGAAGCGGTGATCCTCAAAAGCCGCCGCCAAAGCCATCCCTCCTACCGTGCGGCAGAGCGGCATATCTTCCGCCATGTGGCCGATGCAGCCGCGAAGCTGGCCGTGCTCCTTTAATGTAACAAACGCACCCTGCTTAACGCGAGCCGACGGATCGAAGTCGCGCGGGAGCGGTGTGACATCGCTGGTCAGATACCATTCGATGGTTTTCCGCGCAAGATCCAGCAGTTTTTTACGGTCAACAGAATTGATTGACGCTGCACCACCGTCGGTAGTTACAGTTTCCGCGGACGAACGAAGCGCCGCAATGTCCGCGGGTGATACGGAACCTTGGGCATAAACTACGGCGCCATAGCCGACAACACGATCATATTCACCTACCGGCGCATCACCGGAATTCGCATAGCTCACAACGACTCCATGCCCGGCTCCGAGTTCGTTCGCCGCGATCATGGCTGTGAGAATCGGACCTTCTCCGCAAGCGCATGTGGAAAGACCGGGAGTGGATTCTGACATTTGGCGACGAACGGTCATAGCCAGCAATTCCGGATTCATACTCGCGGCCGCTTCCAAGGTGGCATGATCTACGAACTCCGCATCGTCATACTCAGGATAGTGCGAAAGATCGGAACTGGCGACGATCAAAGCGTTTTTTTCTTTCAAGACTCCGGCCAGGGTCTTTCCGAGAATTTCGCATGTAGCAAGGTCGGATCTACCGACAACCAGCGGCACAATACGCGCCCTGGGAAACAGGTACTGAATGAACGGAACCTGCACTTCTACGGAGTGTTCGCGGGAATGTGCATCGGGCCGGACCGTAAACAACGAGTCCTTCGACAATAGTTTTGCAGTGATATCTTCATCTACCTCTGCAAGACCTAAGGGCGTTTGAAAAGCGCCTTTTTCATAGACGGACACGCTGCGCAAATCGGGAGTCGTATGATTCGTCCCGAGAATAACCACCACATCATAGTTGTGCCCAGCCGCCTGCTTATAGCCGTCGGCCATGATCTGACCGCTATAAACATAACCGGCATGGGGTACGACAATCGCGATGGGTTTTCCGATAGTCGTCTTAACGGCATCATCCATGAAGCGGGTGATTGCCAGCCGCAAACGAGCCGGATCATCGGAATAGAACTTGCCGGCAACGACGGGCAACCGGACATTGCCTCTGCCGCCTGCACTGCAACCGTAGGCTAACATAATCAGTCCTACCAGTGTGAGAATTCTTCGCATAGTATAGTCCGCCTTTCGGCATGACTCAGTGATCATCAGTTATGACCATACTCCGGCAATCGTTTGTCCGCAGTATTCGCACGCGCCGTTTTGAATATGGAATTCGGAAACAAAAAAACCATTGCGGTGAATTACGATCCGTCCGCAGCCCGGACAGTAGGTGTGATTGCCCTCATGTCCCGGAACATTGCCCACATAGGCATAGCGGATTCCCTTGGATATGGCCAGTTCGCGCGCGCGTTCCAACGTTTCGATGGGCGTGGGAGACAAATTCAGCAATTGGAAATCGGGATGAAAGCGCGTGAAATGCACCGGAACATCGGGTCCGACTTCTCCCGCCAGCCAATCGCATAATCCGTTTAACATGGAATCCGAATCATTCAACGTTGGGACGACCAGATTGACAATTTCCAGATGCGTCCCGCTGCGCGCGACCTGTTGGATGCTGCGCAGCACCGGGTTCAATTCGGCGGAACAGACTTTCCGATAGAAATCGTCGCTGTAGCCTTTCAAGTCAATCTTAATCGCATCGAGTACGGCACACATATCCGCCAACGGTTCTTCATTCATGAAACCGCAACTGACGAGGACACTGCGCATGTTTTGAGCGCGCGCCGCGACTGCGATGTCAAGCAGATATTCACAGAATACGGTCGGTTCATTATAGGTAAATGCAATAATGGGAGCTTTCTGATTTGCGGCGGCGTTCACGATTTCCGAAGGAGGCACATCTTGCACATCATAGTCTTCCGGCTTTGCTTGTGAAATTTGCCAGTTCTGACAAAAGCGGCAATGCAGCGGACAACCCGAAGTGGCCAGTGAGAAGGCGGCCGATCCCGGCAGGAAATGGTAGAACGGCTTTTTCTCGATGGGATCCGTGTGGATGGTCATCGGCCGCCCATACACAAGGCTGCGCATTTCACCATTCACGTTCATGCGCGCCGAACATTTTCCGCGTTCCCGGTTTCGCAACACACAGCCTTGTGCGCATAACAAGCATTTGACAAAGGTTTCGGCATGTTGATGACCGGGGCTTGAGGAAAGCCCGCCCATATGACACACTGCGCAGCGATTACCGTCTGAATCCGTAGAGATCCAGTAGCGGGCGCGGGGAGCGGTGCGGGCGAGTTCTTCAATCTTTGAGGCGGCGTATAGATCGGCACTGGCATTGCCCAATGCCTGCAGCCACGCCGGACTGGACAATGCCGCACAAGCCTCGCCAAAAACTAATCCGAATTTTCCTGCCGTTTTGAAAAACTCGCGCCGAGAGACATCCACGTACGATACCAAATGAATGAATTGGGTCTATGGGAATTTACGCCTGCTACGGCCCAAAAGCAAGACCACTTCGCAATCAGGGCCTTATTACATAAAAATGAGCAGAAAACCAAGCGTAAATGCTTGGTTTTACAGTGTGCGCCCACCGCGACTCGAACGCGGAACCCTCAGCTTAGAAGGCTGATGCTCTATCCCGTTGAGCTATGGGCGCAAAAGTTTTGTTATTGAATTTATATGATTTCCGTAAAAATGTCAAGTAAATTTATCGGAATATTAGACGCATCGTCTGAATAAAGTTAAGGCGACCGGATGGCCGCCCAAAATATCAGTGAGTAGGATTGTCTCAGAAGGTCACTGGTTCCTCGTAATCCGAGTAGACTTCGCGGAGCACATTGACCATCTCGCCCAAGGTGCAATAGGCATGCGCCGCCGCAATCAGATGAGGCATGACGTTCTCCTCCCGCTCGGCGGCCGATTTGATCTGATCCAGACACTCCTGCACGCGCTGCGCATCACGCTGTCGGCGAAGATCGTTCAATTTCTCAGACTGCTGCCGCTGTATATTCGCCGCTTCGATCTTCAGAATCGGAATCTCGATTTGTTCGTTTTCGATCTGATACTTGTTGACGCCGACGATGATGCGATTACCCGAATCAATCTCCTGCTGATAGATGGACGCGGCGCGAGCGATCTCCCTTTGAAAGTAGCCGCTCTCAATCGCCGGGATGACGCCGCCCATCGCTTCGATGCGGGAGAAATAGTTTTCGGCTCCTTCTTCCATTTTATCCGTCATCCACTCCACATAGTAGCTGCCGCCCAACGGATCAATGGGTGCACCGGCCATAACTTCATGCCGCAATACTTGCTGCGTGCGCATAGCCAGAGTAACCGCCTTTTCGCTCGGTAAGGCCAGGGTTTCATCAATCGAGTTCGTATGGAGGCTTTGTGTTCCGCCGAGTACGGCTGCCAGAGCCTCAGTGGCGGTGCGAATCAGGTTCACTTCCGGCTGCTGCGCAGTCAGACTGCATCCGGCTGTCTGCGAATGGAAACGGCACTGCATGGATCGCTCGTCCTGCGCGCTGTATTTTTCCTTCATATGCCGCGACCAGATTCGGCGAGCGGCGCGAAATTTTCCGATCTCCTCGAAAAAATCAAGATGCGAATTGAAGAAGAAAGAGAGTCGCGGCGCGAATTCATCCACCTTCAATCCACGCTTCAGACACGCTTCCACATAGGCAAAACCATCAGCCAACGTGAAAGCCAATTCCTGAACCGCCGTGGATCCCGCTTCGCGAATATGATAGCCGCTGATGGACACGGGATGCCAACGCGGCATTTCCCGCGCGGCGAATTCGATGGTATCCACCACGAGTTTCACCGAAGGCCGGGGCGGATAAATGAATTCCTTCTGGGCGATGTATTCCTTCAGAATATCGTTCTGAATCGTGCCGCCCAGATCCGCACGTTTCCATCCTTGTTTTTCCGCCGCCGCGATGAACATCGCCCAGATAATCGCCGCCGGAGCATTGATGGTCATCGAAGTGGTAATCTTGCCCAGTGGAATATCTTTAAACAGAATCTCCATATCCTGCAGCGAAGCGATGGAGACTCCGCACTTGCCGACTTCTCCCGCCGACCACGGATCATCGGGATCGCGGCCCATTAAAGTGGGCAGATCAAAGGCTACGGACAATCCCTCCCCGCCCTGCTCGATAATATAGCGATAGCGGGCATTGGTTTCTTCGGGTCCGGCGAATCCGGAGAATTGCCGCATCGTCCACGGTTTTCCGCGATACATGGAAGAGTGAATCCCGCGCGTATAGGGATACTGCCCGGGAAAACCGAGTTTTTCCACGTACGCATCCGTGCATGCTTGATCTTCCGGCCAGCAGAGGGGCGGAACTTCAAGACTGGACGTGGTGACGAACTTGCCGCTTTGCTTAGTGCGGCCGCCCGTTTGAAAATCTTGTTCCCATTGGCTGCAAGCGGCAAGAAACTTCTCATGGGAAGTCATGGCGATCTCCTCCTCTTTCGCCAAGCGAAGGCAGGGCTAATACATATTTTCAGTGAGTGATTACCAGAGCCAGAAAGTAAGTCCTAAACCGCCCTGAAACTCCGCTTCCGTATCCGGAGCCAATTGCAGCGCGGGATCCACTTCGGCCCAAACGTCAATGTAGGAATGCGGAAAATGATATTTAATTCCAAGGGGCACTCTCACACCCAATGTGCCGTCTTCGTTCTCGGGGAGAGTGAGATAGCCGCCTAAACCATAATACCATTTCCATTCGCGGGGGGCATCGGCGAGATAATTGTAGACCTGAAAATCAGCGGCGGTTGTGAACCAATCGTTCCACGACCATGCGGCCGTAACGTCAATGGATGTTTTAGAACTCCAGAAAAATTGAGCATTGAGCCCGGACGGTTCGCCCAAAACCAGACCTACCCCAAATTCGTCACGGTCACTGCTTTCTGCGGCATAAGTGTAACTCAAGGCCAGAATCAACGTAAGACCTATCCACAGTCCTTTGAACACGTCAACCTCCATTAAGCTTAAAACTTGCTGATGCTTACATTGAACTTTCGGGAAACATGGCGGGTTCCTAATAATAAGCAGAAATTTATGCAACTGACCGAAAATCGGCGAGGAATTTGCTGATATAAGAATGGACATATCCTCTATTTTGCCAATGGGCAAACATGTTTAAAGACCCAGTTGATTACATGTATAGTAATATCAATTAAATAGAAGCATCTGAATGTGAACCTATCGGTATAGAATATAATGAGTTTTACGTGAACATGTCTTGACCTCTGATAGTGCAGGACATATATTGTTTTAATCGGGTATTCGAGACTTGTCCAGACATCCGAATGATACACAGAGGAGAGTAAATCATGAAGAGTCGAACGATTTGGATTTTGTGTTTGACATTTGCATTGGTGGCGTCTCTGACGCTGGGGGTTTATGCGACTTACACCGCGCGCCCCGAACTGGCTAAAACATCTGATGCAAAGCGGCAAAATTCGACAGCCGTTCAAACGGCAATCGTCACCAACAGTCCTATAGGCAAAGTCGTGGGGCGCTCGCCCTCGATGACTTCGTCGTCCGAGGCAAAGCCGGACGTCACGGCCATGGCGGGCAAACTGATCGGACCGGTTGCCGCCACCCGAA
>RPQS01000087.1 GCA_003818605.1 Candidatus Zhuqueibacterota bacterium
CGAACGCAGTCTGATGCAGATTGCAGGCCGAGCGGCCAGAAACGCGCGGGGCCGGGTGATTTTTTACGGTGATAGAATTACGGATTCGATGAAAAAAGTCCTTAATGAAACCGAACGGAGACGCACCCTTCAGCGCGAGTACAATGAGGCTCACGGCATCACGCCGCAAACGATCATCAAATCCATCGAAGAAGTCTTGGCGACCACCACGATTGCCGATGCCAGAGTCCGCGAAATTGTGCAGGAAGCGCAGCAGGATTTCATGACAGTCGCCGCCGTGGAAGATCTGGTGACACGACTGGAAAAGGAAATGAAACTGCAGGCGAAAAAGCAACAATATGAGAAGGCAGCGCAACTTCGGGACGAAATCCAGCGACTAAGGGAGCAGCTTCGATGAGTCTATCCGCCCGGCATATCGGATATTTCCGTTTCATGTTGATGACTGCATCACTTCTGTTTCTTCTCGTTCTTTCCGGATGTAAAACATGGCCGGATGATGACCCTATTCCTCAACCTGAATTGGCCGGTACTTATGTCGGAGCGGGAAATATCGGCGGCGGACTCACCAATGTATTAATGCAGATTACCGGACCGGACAGCGCCGGAGCTTTGAGCGGAGCCATTCGTTATCGTTCAGTCATTACGTCATTTTCATCGCTGCTGCAAGACAGCACCGGCGATACGCTGCGTTTCCGCTATTTGCGGAACAGCACCGTCTATCGGGCTTGGGTTTATGTCGGCGCGGCGGGGCTAACGGTTCATTTTGAAGAACCGGATGACATTCCGGCCTTCCGGCTGAACCGCGAAGTGGACGGCTACAACCTGAGCGGACTTTGGGTCGGCCCTATGACAAGCTCGTCGGCTCAGGAAGAACGAGCGGCCACAATGGACATGGATCAACAAGGTCAGTCCTTTTACGGAACGGTGGACGTTTCATTTTATCGGACACTGCAATTCCATTTGACCAGCGGCGCGGCCAGTGTCGCTTCCTTCGAGATGTCCGGAATCCTGACCATTGGGACAACGGACTATCCGGCGTTCTTTTCCGGACAGTATTATGCGCCCGACACGGTTCACGGATACTGGCAGGCCGGATCGAGCGGCGAAGTGGATCATGGCGAATATCTATATTTTCGTTCCTTCGAATAGCAGAACGCAAACTTTGATGTGAGGCAAACAAACTGAGAATTGCAGTCATAGGTTCCGGCGGCCGCGAACATGCGATCCTTTGGCGTCTGTCGCGTGACATCGAACCGCATACGTTATTCGCTCTTCCCGGCAATGGCGGAACGACCGATTGTGCGGAAACGATTTCCGCGCAAATTGACGATATACCTCTGCTGCTTCACACCATCCGAGGGCTTTCACCCGATCTGGTTGTCGTCGGGCCGGAAACACCGTTAGCTGCCGGAATCGCCGACCGACTCTTTGGAGATCATATACCGTGCTTCGGTCCGGTTGCCGCCGCCGCGCGCATTGAAGCCTCCAAAGTTTTCGCAAAACAATTGATGAAGGCGAATGGAATTCCTACGGCAGATTGGGAAGTATTCGATGATTATCAGAATCTCGAACGATTCGTAAAGAGCCAACCGGAAAAAAACGACTGGGTTGTTAAAGCAGACGGGTTGGCTGCCGGTAAAGGGGCTTTCGTATGCAATTCGATGGCGGAAGTGTTCAGACACGCACACGAATTGCTCGTCGAGCATAAGCTGGACGCGGCCGGCCGCAGAATCGTATTAGAACGAAAACTGACCGGACGTGAAGTGTCTGCGCTCTATTGGTGCAGCGGTATACACTATCAAGCGCTGCCGGCGGCTCAGGACCACAAGCGCGCTGAAGATGCGGATCAGGGACCTAATACAGGCGGGATGGGTTCCTATTGTCCGGCGGTTCATTTGACAAGAGATCAGCAAAAGTTGGTTGAAGACAGAGTTGTAGCTCCGACACTACAAGCATTAGCGGAACAAGGCAGCCCCTATCGCGGTATCTTATATGTGGGTTTGATGCTCACGCCTATCGGCCCACAGGTGATTGAATTCAATTGCCGTTTCGGCGATCCGGAAACGCAGGTTATCCTTCCGGTGTGGGGCGGCGCATTCGGCAAGACATTGCTTGCATGCGCGAGCGGAGAACCCATTTCGCAGGAAGCCGTTTCCACGGAATCCACACAAGCCGCTGTGTGCGTGGTTTTGGCGGCGGAGGGTTATCCCGATGTCTATCGCAAGGGTATTCCGCTCCATGATATTCCCGAAACAGTGAACGCCTTCGTGTTCCACGCCGGCACGGCCCGCACAAGAGATGGATTGATCAGCACCGGTGGTCGCGTGTTCAATGCGATAGGAATAGGTCATACCATAGGTCAAGCGCGTGAACGGGCTTACAATCTCGCAGCGAAGCTGTTGAGTCCCGGACTTCGTTTTCGTTCGGATATCGCTCAAGGAGTCGTTTGAGTATGGGCAGTATCGCATCACTTCTTGGACACAGTGAAGCCATGCACGGACTGCGCGCACTCATTCATCAGGTTGCGCCTACGGATATCTCCGTGCTCATCATCGGTGAAAGCGGTACGGGGAAAGAGTTGGTTGCCCGATCCATTCACGAGCTATCACCGCGACATGCCAAACCGATTCTTACGGTCAATTGCGGAGCCATTCCACAGGGTATTTTTGAGAGCGAAATATTCGGCCATGAGCGCGGCAGCTACACGGGCGCGGATCGCCAGCGCACCGGGTATTTCGAGCAGGCGGACGGCGGTTCGCTTGTGCTTGACGAAATTGGCGAGATGCCTTTAGAGGCTCAAGTAAAGCTGCTTCGCATCTTGGAACAAGGCGAATTCATGCGCGTCGGTTCCAGCCGGACGATGAAGGTCAATGTAAGAATCATCGCCGCCACAAACGTGGATTTAAGTGCCGCCGTAACTCGCGGCCGCTTCCGTCAGGATTTATATTACCGTTTAAAAGCGGTAACGATTATCGTTCCCCCGCTGCGCGAGCGCCGTGAAGATATTTTACTTCTGGCGACGCATTTTGCGGAACAGTTCTCCAAGCGCAACCGCCTTTCTGCGCCTACCCTGTCAAGCGCTGCGGTCAAGATTCTACAAGACCAATACTGGAGCGGCAACGTACGGGAGTTGCGCAATGTCGTGGAAACGGCATTAACTCTGGAACGCGGCGTCTCGGTTTTGACGGAAGAGCATTTCCGTCCGCACATCCATACGGCCATTAATCCGTCGAATCTCCCCGTGCAAATCAACCGTCCGCCTGAAGCGCTTGAACGCGAACTGCTGCTGCGCACGCTGCTCGATCTGCGGCGTGAAGTCGGCGAGGTGAAGTCCTTGCTCGTTACCGCGATGAACCAAGCGCAGCCGGCTTCTTCCGACGCCGATTCGACGCGCCTCAAGGATTTAGAACGCGAACAGATACTGCGGGTTTTGGAAGAAAATAACGGCAACCGCCGGAAGACCGCACGGGATCTCGGCATCGGTGAACGCACTCTGTATCGAAAGCTGAAAGAGTATGAAATTCTCTAAACTGATTCTGCTTCTTACACTCCTTATCTGCTGCGGCTGTTATTCTTTTCGCGGACAGTCCGCGGGTGCGATCAAGTCCATCGCCGTTCCCACGTTTGAAAATGAATCACCGGAATTCGGCATTGCGGAGCGCGTGACGGAAGAATTGATTCGCGGCTTTCAACGGGATGGAACGCTGCGCATCACCAACACCGATCAGGCCGACGCCGTTCTTCACGGGAGAATTCTTCGCGTGGAAGATATGCCTTATACCGCGCGCGCGGATCAGCAGGTAGAGGAATATCGCTTTTCCATGACCTGTGAAATCGAATTGACGGACAGCCGCACACAGCAGGTTTTGTGGACGCAGACCTATCCCGCTTGGGCGATTTATCCGTATGCGGGTTCGCTGGAAAATCGCGACGTGGCGATTCAGGAGGCCGTCAGCAAACTTCAGCAGGATTTGTTGAATCGCATCGTAGGGAGTTGGTGATGCGGCAAATCGAATTAACACCGGATAACACGGCTGATGTGGTACGCATTGCGGTAGAATCCATTCGCAGCGGCGACCTCGTCCTCTTCCCTACCGACACGGTTTTCGGACTGGGGGGCTTGGCATTCAGCCGTCAGGTGCTGGAAAAACTCAAGCAAATCAAGCCGGAGCGATCCGAAAAACCAACCGCCGTTCTGATTGACAACATCATTCGCATGAGCCAGTGTGCGGGCGACGTTCCCAGTCCGCGCATCGTGGCGCTGACCGAAGCTTTTTGGCCCGGCCCGCTCACGTTAATCTGGAAGATATCCGGCGCGATTCCCCGCGAATTCCATCCACCGGATCACTCGATGGGTTATCGCATTCCGGATTATCCGTTCCTGAATGAAGTGCTGCGCGAATTGGAATCTCCCTTGTGGGCAACCAGCGCGAATTTGTCCGGTCAGCCGTCGCCGAAGTTGTTTTCGGAAATCAAACCTGCCGTATTGGAAGCATGCGATTTAGTCATTCAGACGTCTCATATACTGAAGGGCAAATCTTCCACGGTCGTGGACGTGCGGGGCCGGGGACCGATCATGCTGCGCGAATCCGCTATCCGCGAAGACGACATCAAACAAGTCTGGAAACGAGTCTAAACAGTCATCTTTGCTTATGAAAACCTATCCTATCATGCGTTTCGTCATTTCGGCAGCCATTCTTTGCGCGCTTTCGCTTGGCGCGCTTGGACAGAATCCCGATTCGATTCAGACCGCCGCATCGCCGGATACTCTGCCTGACTATACGACGTGGATCGGCGAACAGATCGTATTTCATGTAGCATTCGGCATCATCCCGGCGGGGAAAGCGCGCTTAGCCGTTGTGGATACGGCAACGGTTAACGGACAACTCTGTGTCCGCGCCGTTTCGTCGGCGCGTTCGGCAAAATCGTTCGATCTCGTTTTCACGGTGCGCGATTCTATCGAGACCTGGTTCGACGCCGACTCGCTTTACTCGATGAAGTTTCGCAAAAAACTGCGCGAAGGCCGTTTTCGCGATGAAAAGATCGTAGACTTTGATTTAGAGGACAGTTTAGCTCATTGGTCGGATGACGGAAAGCAGAAGCCTTCCGTGCACGTTCTGCCGCGCGTGCAGGACGTTCTCTCCGCCGGCTTTAAAGCCCGCACGATACCGATGAGCGTAGGGGATACTGTCTGGATTAAAACGCACGACGTCAAGAAAACATTCGATCTGATGGTCATTATCCACGGGCGGGAGACCGTGGAAACCCCGGCGGGGAAATTCGATTGTTTCAAAACGGAACCCGTTTCCAAAACCGGCGGTTTGTTTCAAAAGGAAAAGAGCGCCCACGTCTACGTCTGGGTCACCGCCGACGAGCGGCGCATCCCCGTGCAAATGCAGACGCGCGTTTCGTTCGGTCATATTACGGCAGCCCTGGAATCTTATACTCCTCCGCTTTCCAAATCCTGGAAACCTTGATTATTCGCGCACGCAAACTTTTTGGAGACTCATGTCTCGCTATCAGACCATAGACCTTGATCAAGTCAAAACGTATTCGGTCACCGATCGCGCTTCCAAAGTCGAACGCGGCGGCTTCGCTTCGCCGATTGGTAAGGCATCCACTTTTTCGGATTTTTGGGATTCGCTGCCGGATTTTCTTGCGGCGCGCGACTTGCATGAAGTGGTTCGCACGTTATCTGCCGCGCGCGGCCGTAAACCGATTCTCTGGATGATGGGAGCGCACCCTTTAAAAGTAGGATTATCGCGTCTCCTGATTGACTTGCTGAAATCCGGATTTATCTCTTCCTTATCATCGCACGGCGCTTTTGCCGTACATGATAGTGAAATTGCCATGTTCGGCAAGACGTCTGAGGAGGTTGCGGATACGATTCGTGACGGGCGTTTTGGTATGGCGCGCGAAACAGGCGAATTTTTCGTGCGGGCCGTCAATCTTGCACGCGAAAAACAATTCGGTTTGGGCGAGGCGCTCGGGGAATGCCTCCTCAGCGAGCAGGCACCGTTTGTCGAGGATTCGCTGCTGGCTCAATGCTTGAATGCGAACGTTCCGCTTACAATTCATGCGGCTATCGGCACGGACATCGTCTACGAACATCCGCATCTTTCGGGAGCGGGCGTCGGTGAGGCATCCTATCGGGATTTTCTCATTTTCTGCAAGCAAGTTTCCGGATTGTGCGAGGGCGCAGCCGTGTTGAATTTCGGCAGTGCGGTTATTATGCCGGAGGTTTTTTTGAAAGCATTGGCGGTCGCACGCAATCTCGAGAATCCGTGTCATGGTTTTCTTACCGCGAATTTCGACATGCTGCAGCATTATCGTCCAACCCAGAACGTGGTGCGCAGACCGACCGCAACGGGCGGAAAAGGATACAGCTTCACCGGCCATCATGAAATCATGCTGCCCCTTTTGGCGGCTGCGCTTCGATCTTCAGCCGGGAACGGATGATTCAAGCGATTTAAAAAAAACCGAAAGCCGGTGGCATTGCCACCGGCTTTCTTATATGTCTTAATACAATTGGACTAACGGATCATTGACGCCATTCGGTCCCAACGGATTTTCTGATAGAACTTATGAAGCGGCGTGTTTTTATTCCAGCTCATATAAATAATCAACGCTTTACCTACAACGTATTCTTCGCTTAAAAATCCCCAATACCGCGAATCGGAAGAATTATCGCGGTTGTCGCCCATCATGAAATACTGTCCTTGGGGAATAGTCAGCGGTCCGAAATTGTCATGATTCCAGTTTTCGTTGTTGGGCGAATAAATGCCGCGCTCGCGGATATTCGGCGGCAAAACGGATGTATTCGTAAACTTGGAACGCGGCGGGTTGGGAAAAGGCACGCCGTCCACGTACAACTGCCGTTGACGGATTTCCAGCACCTGGCCAGGTCCCGCCACGCAGCGCTTAATGTAATTCAAACTGGTATCGAGTGGATATTTAAAAACGATAATATCTCCCGAACGCGGTTTTCTCATGCTTGGCAAGCGAGTTGAAGGAACGCGAAAACCGACTTTCGTAAACGGAATTCCGATCCAATCCGGAGTCCGTATCCCATAGATGAATTTATTTACCAGCAGAAAGTCTCCGATGAGCAGCGTGTCCTCCATAGAACCGGTGGGAATGCGAAACGCTTCGGCTGTTGTCACCCGGATAAAGAAAACCATCAAAATGAGCGTGACGATGAACTCGCTCCACTCGCGCAGCAGACTCTTCGAGCGGCCGGTTTCCATATGCTTATGCGTGGCTTGTTGAGTTGCTTTTTCTGCGGGAATCTGCACGGACAATACCTCAGATCAGTTCACGGCGGAACTTGGATTGACTGTAATTACTCGGCGCGAAGAATGGCAAGAAACGCGTCTTGCGGAATCTCCACGTTGCCGATGGCTTTCATCCGCTTCTTGCCGGCCTTTTGCTTTTCCAACAGCTTTTTCTTGCGGGATACGTCGCCGCCGTAGCATTTTGCCAAAACGTTCTTGCGAAGCGCCTTCACCGTCGAGCGCGCAATAATTCGCGAACCCAGACTGGCTTGAATGGCAACGTCGAACATCTGGCGCGGTATTAAATTAGCCAGCCGGTCGCAGACCCTTCGTCCCCAATCGTACGCTTTGTCCTTATGTACGATCACGGACAGCGCGTCCACGATTTCGCCGTTCACCAGAATATCCAGTTTGGTCAGTTCACTGGTGCGGTATTCGTACAGCTCGTAATCGAGGGAAGCGTAACCGCGGGATACGCTTTTCAATTTATCGTAAAAATCAAAAATCACTTCCGCCAGCGGAAACTCATAATGCATATTGACGCGCTTGGCGTCAACATACTCCGTATTGACATGTATGCCCCGTGCGTCTATCGCAATCTGCATGATCGGGCCGATATACTCTTCCGGAGTGATGATGGACGCGCGAATATACGGCTCTTCAAGCGACTGCACATCGTTCGGAGACGGCAACAGCACCGGATTATCCACCAGTTTCAGCGACCCGTCAAGCAGGATCGCGCGATACTCGACTGACGGCACGGTACAAACTAAATTAAGCCCGTATTCGCGTTCCAGTCTTTCCTGAATGATTTCCATGTGCAGCAGACCGAGAAATCCCACGCGGAAACCGAATCCCAGCGCTATAGATGTCTCCGGTTCATAGAGCAGCGCCGAATCGTTTAATCGCAGTTTGCCGAGCGAATCACGCAAGAGTTCGTAGTCATTGGTATCCGCCGGATAAAGCCCCGCGAAAACCATCGGTTTTACTTCGCGGTATCCGGGAAGCGGAGGCGTGTTCGGACAATTAACGTCTGAAATCGTATCGCCCACGCGCACTTCGCGAACGTCGCGGCAGCCCGTCACGACGTATCCGACTTCCCCCGCCCGCAGAGTATCGCGGCGGATTTGTTCCATCCGCAGGATTCCCACTTCACCGACGTCATATTCTTTTGCGGACGCGGCGAAGCGGATGCGCGTCCCCGCTTTCAAACTGCCGTCCACTACTCTGACATGCGCAATCACGCCGCGATAGCTTTCGTAAACTGAATCAAAAATTAACGCGCGCAGATCGGCATTGACTTGTCCCGCAGGCGACGGTACTTTATCTACGACAGCACGCAGCACCGCTTCGCAGCCTTCGCCGGTTTTGGCACTCACTTTCAGCACGTCGGATTCGGGCACACCGAGCAGATCGGCGATCTGATGCGTTACCTCGTCCACCCTCGCGACCGCGAGGTCAATCTTGTTCACAACTGGAATGATTTCCAATCCCACGTCAAGCGCCAGATACAGGTTCGACAGTGACTGCGCTTCCAATCCCTGCGTTGCATCCACGACCAGCAGCGCGCCTTCGCATGCCCGCAGGCTGCGCGAGACTTCGTATGTAAAATCCACGTGGCCGGGCGTATCAATCAGATTCAGAATGTACTCCCCATCATCGTGCATATAACTCATGGTGATGGGATGCATCTTGATGGTAATTCCGCGTTCCTGTTCGAGATCCATCGAATCCAGAACCTGCCTGCGCATTTGCCGCGGGTCAAGCGTGTGCGTGAGTTCCAGCAGGCGATCCGCGAGCGTGGATTTCCCGTGGTCA
This sequence comes from Candidatus Zhuqueibacterota bacterium, assembly GCA_003818605.1. GTDB lineage: Bacteria > Electryoneota > RPQS01 > RPQS01 > RPQS01 > RPQS01. The sequence goes on from RPQS01000087.1 coordinate 9,093, forward strand.
ATATGCGCCACGATGCAGAAGTTTCGGATTCTATCCAGCATTAGACCGTCTTGGTTTGTTCACCATATCGTTCCGTTTCCAGCGGGACCACAAGCCATAATATGAGATAAAGAAGTAAACCCATTCCATAAGCCAAAACCAAGGCCAGCCACAGGAGGCGAACTACCGTCGGATCCATATTAAAATAGTCGCCTAATCCGGTACATACGCCGGCAATTTTGCGACCTTTATGAATCCGCACCAGACGACGGGCTGTCAGCGGACGTGAATCCGTTTCACTTCCCGCGGTCATATTCACTTCGTTCGGATTCCTATTCGGATCGGAAGCGGGTGAAACGCCGCGCCTTAGAAGGAGGAACGCCCCGGCGACAATCAGCAGCAACGGCCCGACAATTTTTATTCCCGATACTTTCCAAAACCACGGCAGGATCGAACCGCTAAGTGCCAGTAGACCGACCACAAACAACAGTATTCCCAAAACGGCGCGGGTGTTGCTACGCGGCACAGTTGGCTTCATTTCCTCAATTTCCATCGTTCCCGTAGGCACGATAATCCACGCTAGAAGGTAAAGCGGGATGCCGATTCCCGCCGACAAGACAGTCAATCCAACCCATGCGACGCGGACTAAAACCACGTCCCATCCAAGATACTCCGCCAAACCGCCGCACACGCCTCCGAAAACACGGTCGCGACGGGATCTCGTCAAACGGTTCATTGTGTGTTCCATGGCTGATGACTCATGTTTGAATGGGAGAGATCTCAAGGATTGTCCAAGAAACTGTTCCGGAAGGAATTTGGATTTCAACCGTTTCGCCGACTTTTTTTCCGATTAATCCCTGACCTACCGGCGACTGATGGCTGATCTTTCCCTCCGTCGGATTGGCTTCCGCCGGCGACACGAGGGAATAAATCCGCTCGACTTTTTTATGGTTATCCAGCACTTTTACACGGGTCAGAATTCGCACCTGATCCGTGTTAACGCTGGTTTCATCCATCAGAACGGCAGACTGCAGAGTCATCTCAAGCTGCATGATCTTTTGATCAATGCGCGCCAACTCTTCGCGCGCAGCATGGTATTCAGCGTTCTCCGAAAGGTCGCCATGCGAGCGTGCGGAAGCCAGTTGCCGAACCATGGCGGGACGTTTGTCATGCCGCCATTCATTCAATTCCGCAACCAGCTTCTCGATGCCGGTTCGTGTGATATAATGTCTCTCCAAGCTGCCTCCACCTAACGCGCCGTCTTAAAATACTCCGTTAGACCGTGCGTTAATCCTTTGGATAATCGTCGTAAAAACGCTTCTGTCTGAAGCTGTTCCTCTTCCGGCGGATAAATAATATACGCGCCTTCTATCAGCACGGACGGAAATAACGTCGGACGCACTAAAGCCAAATTCGCGTCGTAAAGTCCGTCATCGGGCAGTCCCGATGCTTTTAAAAGAGCTTTATGCAGAATCTCCGCGGCTGAACGCGAGTGAGATTGATAGTAATAGGTGCTCGAACCGTGTCGCGTCAGGGGATTCTCGTTGTCCGGTAAAGCATTGCAGTGCAGACTCAGAAGGAAATCCGCGTTTAGCTTTCGAGCTGTATCTATGCGATCATATAAACCCAAATCCGCATCTTCCGCTCTGGTCAGGTTTACCACCGCTCCGCAGTCTTCTAATTCATGTTTCAGTATCTGCGCCCATTTCAACGTGACGTCTTTTTCGTTTGTCCCCAGAGGACCGATGGCTCCCGTGGATTTTCCACCGTGTCCCGCATCCACGACAATCTTCTTGCCTTTGAGGTTATTCAATCCGCGTCGAAACGGCTTTCGAATAGAAACGCGCAGACTGTCCTCCCGCCATTCGATTTCATAACCCCGTTCCACTTTATTCCGGCAATTCAGCGATAGAGTCACACCGTACGGTTTTTGCTCCCAGACAATGTCGCGGATCAGCGGATCTTCCACATCGTAGCGAATGCGATTCACCGCCGAAGCGACGCGGAAAAGATCAAGAACCAGCGTTTGACCGTCAGACGACACTTCGGAATGCCAAGCGACAGGCTCCGCTAATGCAAAACTGCATCGGGAATCGCTTTCTGTCCTTCGGCATACTCCGTTGCCGAGCAAGATCGGGGACAGGATTGAATCCTGTCGGATTTCTACAAAGCTCGTGTCAATAGCCGCCGGAAAACCATTTCCCAAATCCAAGAGAAAGAATCCGCCGCTGCATTCAACGGCTGACAACCTGCACCCCACTTCAGGAAAAATATGATAGGTACCTTGAACCGCCGTTCGGATGTGGCCGTTGGGAACCGTCACCTCTAAAACGCGCGGGAAATGAATCCGAAAAGTTGTATCCGCAATACTTTTCGCACTCGAATTGGATTCGATTTGGTACGGACATGAATGGGATGCGATCTCTTCTTCCCCATCGAGAAGGCTTAGCTCCCACGAAGTTTGTCCCGTCATTTTTCGCAGCGGCAGCCAAGCTAAAAATGCTCCGTGTTCGCTCAAAGGAACATCTTGACCGTTTATTTGTAAACGGACGCTTCCCGCAGTCACATTCCCCAGTACAAACGTGGAATCTAAAGGTACGGGATAGACAATCGGCTTTTCGTTTTCCACTCGTGGATAAATGAGTCGTATGTCCGCGCCGCTCGCTTGAGCCGCAAAGACCGTGATAAGAAATGAAAAGACACAAAGTGTCAGCTTCATTGTTGCTCGGCGATTAAGCGAATGCCTTCTAAAACCAGATTCGGTTCGACATGGTCGAGTGTGCGACAGTGCGGCTGCAGCATTTCCGCAAAACCGCCCGTGGCCACAACCTTTAGTGGTTTGGAATACTGGTGCTGAATCTTCTCCACAATCGCGTCAATCGTAACTACCGCACTCACAAGAACGCCGGATTGAATTGCAGCCTCTGTTGTTCGTCCCACTAATTCTGCAGGATAGGTTAGTTCAACGCGCGGAAGCAAGGCGGCCTTCTGATGTAATGCTTCAACCGAAGTCTGAATTCCCGGCAGAATCAATCCGCCGCGGTAGACGGCTTTATCGTCCACGACGTCGAAAACCGTAGCGGTTCCCAGATCCACAATAACTAACGGTCCGCCGTACTTGGCATAAGCCGCCACGGCTCCGCACAGGCGGTCAGCACCTACGGATGACGGCGGATCATAATCAATTTTCAGCGAATGCACTCGCTCGTGCGTGATGACAAACGGCGGTTTCCCAAGACGGTCACGGCACATTTGCGCATATGCGAAAGTAAGCTCCGGGACCACTGATGAGATCGCAACCGCACTTAAAGTATTTTCCAGAATATTCCTATGATGCAAAAACTGAAGTAAAAATACCCACAACTCATCGGCGGTGCGCGCGACGCGCGTTGCCATCCGCCAGCGTTCTGTTAATTTTTTCTCATCGAACAAGCCGATGGTAGTGTGCGTGTTGCCGACGTCTACGGCCAGCAAGCGTAATGTCATTGCTCGATATCTCCCGACCAGAATTCCCGAATGATTCCGGTTTCGTCACGAAGCAGCAGTTGGCCGCCATCTCCCACTCCTTCATACCAGCCGGAAAAGACTTCGGTTCCTTCACGACGCGTCATCGGCGTCCCGCGTTCCGGTGCGTAACGTTCCCACTGAAACCGCAATCCCGCCCAATCATGCGCCATAAAACGATCATACAGATTTTCCAGTCTACTCAGAAATTCTGCCAGAACCGATTCGCGCGCTAAAGATTTGCCGGCTTCATCCAAAACTGAAGTGGCTCGTTCGCGAATCTCTTCCGGTAGTTCTCTTCGCCGCATGGCGATATTCAAACCTATACCTACCACGGAAAGTGAATCTTCACCTTGAACGATTGTCTGTCCAAGAATTCCCGCCGCTTTACGTTTATTCAGCAACACGTCATTCGGCCATTTGAGCGAAATGTGGCACTTATCGCCGCAATGCGCAATTAAAGTGCCTGCCAAAGAAATCGCCGGTAAAAATGCCAGAAATCCCGCGCTTTCGGAGCATGTCTTGTATCGTAAAAGGACACTGAAAAGCAGGGAAGAACCCGGCACGTCGTGCCAGACACGATCATATCGGCCTCGTCCGGCTGTTTGATGATCGGTTGCGGCGACACCTCCGGACATCGTGAATTCAGCCGCATGCTCGAATAACCAGCGGTTGGTCGAATCCAACTCCGGCATCCAGACAAATTCGCGCCCAAAGCGGCGGGTTGTCAGTTGACGGTGAAAAAGCGATTCATCCCAACTCATGCGCGATCATGAAATTCGCCCCACACGTCGCGAAGTGTATTGGCGATTTCTCCTAAAGTTGCGTTGGCTTCGACGGCATCAATCAATACCGGCATCAAGTTCTTCTCCGTCATCGCCATTTCTTTCAGCGCCATTAGAACGTTGCTGACTTTATTGTTGTCGCGCCGTTTGCGTAAATCCGCGAGCTTTTGACGCTGTTTCTGCTCAATTTCGGGTTTGACTTTCAACAGCGGCGGAGATGCGTCTTTGTCAGCGGTAAATTTATTCACACCGACAATGATCCGTTCGCCGGATTCGATCTCCGTCTGATAACGGTAAGCTTCGGACGCGATCTCCTTCTGGAAATACTGCTTCTCAATAGCGGCCACAGCTCCGCCGATCTTGTCAATGCGCTGCAGATATTCCCACACACCCGACTCTAACCGGTCGGTCAACGATTCTACGTAATAACTGCCGCCCAAAGGATCCACCGTATCCGCCACGCCGGATTCATAGGCAATGATCTGCTGCGTGCGCAGTGCCAGTCTTGCCGATGTTTCGGTAGGCAGCGAGAGCGCTTCATCGCGTGCGTTCGTATGCAAACTTTGTGTTCCGCCTAAAACCGCCGCCAGTGCTTGCAGTGTTACCCGCGCCGCATTATTGTCGGCCTGTTGCGCGGTCAGCGTGCAGCCGGCGGTTTGTGTATGAAACCGCAGCATCATGGAATTATCATTCTGAGCGCCGAATCGTTCCTTCATTATTTTTGCCCAAATGCGGCGGGCGGCACGGAACTTAGCGACTTCTTCAAATAGATTATTGTGACAGTTCCAGAAAAACGCCAAACGCGGCCCAAATTCATCTACCTTCATGCCAAGCCGAAGCGCGGCTTCAACGTATGCGATGGCATGTGCAAACGTGAACGCGAGCTCCTGAATTGCATTCGATCCCGCTTCGCGGATATGATAGCCGGAGATCGAAATCGTATTCCATTGCGGCAAATGCTCGTAGCAGTAAGAAATAATATCCGTCACCAAACGCATGGATGGACGCGGCGGGAAAATATACGTTCCGCGCGCGACGTATTCCTTTAGAATATCGTTTTGCACTGTACCGGCAAGTTTGCTCTCCGGGATCCCGCGCTGCCTCGCAACGGCTATATATAAGGCCATTAAAATCGCCGCCGTGGCGTTGATGGTCATGGACGTACTGATCTTGTCCAGCGGAATGCCGTCAAATAGCACGTTCATGTCCTCGAGACTGCATACCGCTACACCTACCCGTCCGACTTCGCCGGACGCCGCCGGATGATCGCTGTCGTAGCCGATCTGCGTCGGTAAATCGAAAGCGACGGACAGTCCCGTTGTCCCCTGCGACAGCAGATATTTATAGCGCGCGTTCGATTCCTCGGCTGAACCGAAGCCGGCATATTGCCGCATGGTCCACAGCTTGCCGCGATACAGATTCGGATGGATGCCGCGCGTGAACGGGTACTGGCCGGGATAGCCCAATTTTTCCTCGAGATGAAAGTCCGAAGAAGGCTCGTACATCCGCTCGATCTCGACGTGGCTGTCCGTATAAAAATGCGATTTCCGTTCAGGATGCTTGGCAGTCAATTTTTCTACGGCGGAAAGCCAGCGCTCGCGCGCAGCTTGCCGGACTTTCTTGTCTGTAGATTCGTCCATCAATCCGTTTACCTGTTTCGTTCCAGATGCTCAAGGGGCCGTATCATTCATCGCATCTGCCGCAGAGGATGCGAAATATCTGTTCAGTTCGATTCTCATCGGGACGCGCGCGGCTTCCGCGTTGCCTTGCCCGAAAAGCAAATATCCGTGATCTAAGGCATAGAAAAGCAAATCGCGCGTTATTTCCACGTCATGACGGCAGTATTCAGCGACGCGCTCGATCTCACCTGCTTTAAACCATGCCAGAGATTGCAAACCATCTGCGCTTTTAGCTGTGCCTAAAGTGGCTGTAGCCAAGGAATCCAGTTTCAACCGTCTGCCCAGAGATTCTTCGACCACGTTAAGAAGATCCAGCGTCGGCAGCCGATTCAAATTTTCAAAGGTGTATCCACGAAGCACTTCGTAATCGAAGCGGCGGATGTTGAATCCCACAATCAGATCCGCCGATTTCATATGCGCGAATAACACATCTACAGCAGCTTCGTCGTAGGTTAGCATTTCATTGCGCAGGCTGTCCCACACCGCTACAACGGCTACGCGCATCTGCCGCGCTTCGTGCCACCCCCCTACTTCTTCGGCGGAACGCTGCGTTTCGATATCCAGTACTAAAACTCTTTTATCGGCGGGTAAACGCTGCGGAATCCATGTTACAGGAACAGCATCCTGTTCGATTCGTGTAGCTCGCCGCATGGGTTGAATCTCCGGCATTGGTTCATCGGGAGGCTTCAGCAGAGATTCGAGCACAAATACAGACGCCGGTTTGTCCAGCGGCTTATTGCCCGCCCCGCACTTCGGCGATTGAATGCAGGACGGACAGCCCTCTGCGCATGGACAATGGGCAATTC
>RPQS01000088.1 GCA_003818605.1 Candidatus Zhuqueibacterota bacterium
CCAAGCAGGAACGGCTTCCGCAACTAGCAAAAGAGCTTGTTGCGCTCAATCCTGAGGTCATTTTCGTTTACACGACTCCTGCAACTAAAGCTTTGCAGAAAGAAACCCGGACAATTCCCACTGTCTTCGTGAACGTTTCCGATCCCATTTCCGAAAACCCGTCTTATCCCGAAAGCAATAGTCTTGGACGCGACGCGTTTGCGATGCTCGCGCCGGCCAAGATCAATCTTGGCTTGCGAGTTATTGGTCGTCGTCCCGACGGTTACCATGAAATCGAAACGCTGCTTCAGGAAATCACGCTGGCGGATCGCCTTGAATTTTATCCCGCGTATGATTGGAACCTGGAAATCCGCGGTGCGGATTTGGACCCAGGGCCCGACAATCTGGTCACGCGTGCTGCGTTTTTGTTAAGTCAAGCCGCCGGGGTGCCGAATCACGCCCGAATCGTGCTGCACAAGGAGATACCTCTGGCCGCCGGCTTAGGAGGTGGATCTTCCGATGCCGCCGTGACCCTTTTAGGTCTTTCCCGTCTGTGGAAATTGAATTGGGATGCGGAACGGTTGTGCCCATTAGCTGCCCGGTTAGGATCCGATTGCCCCTATTTTCTATACGGCGGATTAGTGCATGCCGCCGGGCGCGGAGAGGCATTGACCCCATTGTCGGGCAGGTTGGAAGCTGAAGTTGTTTTGGTGATTTCACCCTTCGGAATTAGTACGGCTTGGGCTTACGAAGCCGGGCGATTTCCCTTGACAGTAGAGAGGAAAAGTGTTATTTTTCAGTTTCGTTCCGAAGACCAAATCGAACCGGCCAAGTTCTGTACAGTATTTCGTAACGATCTGGAAAATATAGTATTATCAGTATACGATGAACTTGGTCAGATTAAGCGGAAACTAATTAGTTTCGGCGCCGAGGGATCTCTACTCTCGGGAAGCGGGTCGGTTGTCTATGGCATTTTCAAAGAACGGACCCGGGCGTTGCACGCCGCGCAGCAGTTCGGGTCGCCATTGTGTGTACGAATATGCCGGACAGTGAGTCGCCAGCGACGCACTTGACGGAACTCCACAAAGCGAGTCGTTGTTCTCGCGGAAGGGTACGAGGAGGAGCACCATGAACATCACCGAGGTCAACATCAACCTCCGTGATGAGGACAAGCTTAAGGCTTTCGTGAATGTCACTTTCGACGACGTGTTCGTCGTCCGTGGGCTGAAGGTGATTGCTGGAAAAGATGGGTTGTTTGTCTGCATGCCCAGCCGCAAGCTGGAGGATGGGACGTATAAAGACATCGCTCATCCAATCAGCAATGAGTTTCGTCAGAAACTGGAAGGTCAAATTCTTAGTGAGTATCGTCGGCTGGTGGCCGCCGATGCCAGCCTTCCCAATGCCCCGGGACATGGCATACTCGATTAGCTCTGCCTGTTTGAAATCATCACAGGCCACTGGGGCGTCGCCAAGTTGGTAAGGCACCAGGTTTTGGTCCTGGCATTCGGAGGTTCGAGTCCTTCCGCCCCAGCCGGAACGGCACCGCATGGTTTCCGGCGGCGCCTTGAAACGGCAAATTGGTTGAAAAATATCCGGCACAATTACAGCCGGAAATCTTAACATGCCCGAAACCTCTTCGGATTTAGCCCGACTGAGAATTTTCTCAGGAACGGCTCATCGTGCGCTGGGCGAGGCGATTGCCCACCAGTTAGGGCTTCCTCTCGGTCAAGTGGCGATTCGCCGCTTCTCCGACGGTGAAATAGGCGTTCAGTTCCTTGAAAATATCCGCGGTCAGGACGTCTTCATCGTTCAGCCGACGCATGCGCCGACCGACAATCTGATGGAGCTGCTGATCATGATGGATGCGGCCAAACGAGCCTCCGCCCGCCGCATCACCGTTGTAATTCCGTATTACGGCTATGCCCGGCAGGACAGGAAAGATGCCCCGCGTGTGGCGATCACGTCGCGTTTGGTGGCTGATCTGCTTCAGGCGGCGGGTGCGCAGCGCATTTTGACCATGGATCTTCATGCGCCGCAGATCCAGGGATTTTTCAGCATCCCGTTCGATCACATTTATGCGTCCCGTTTATTTGCTGATCTGCTGCAGGTGAACCCGATAGAAAACGTTGTCGTGGTCGCTCCGGATGTGGGATCCACTAAGCTTGCGCGATTTTACGCCAACTACCTGAATAAGGATTTTGCCGTAGTGGACAAGCATCGAACCGGACCGAATCAGGCGGTGGCTCTGAATCTGGTCGGTGATGTGCGCGGCAAGAACTGCTTGGTGGTAGACGATATTGTGGACACCGGCGGGACATTTGCCGCCACGGTGGCTATGCTCAAGGATCGCGGCGGGTTGAACATCTATGCCGCTATTACACATCCCGTTTTTTCGGGCAAAGCGGTGGAGCGGATTGAAGAGAGTGACGTCACCTGCTTGTGGGTGTGCGATACGTTGCCGACTCCGAAAGAGCATCTGTTCCATAAAATTCAGAAAGTTTCCACGGCCCGCCTGTTCGCCGAAGCTATTCGGCGGATTTATAGTGAAGAGTCCATCAGTCACTTGTTTCTCGAACGTCCCTTGTCAGAACCCCGCGAACTTCTCCTCGCGGATTTCGATAAACCGCGACTACCGCGCAAGCGGCCGGATCAATAGGATTTTCCGCAAAGACACAGAACACTTGGAAAGAATATACGATGGCTGAAATCCACATTCCCGCTCAAGAACGCGATCCTCATAAAAGCACCGGACGCGCCCTTCGCCGGGCCGGTATGGTTCCCGGAGTCTATTATAACCGTAACGGTGAAATTCGCTGTCTGCAGTTTGAGACGAAAGTACTCGACCACTTGCTGCGCAAGGAAGTCGGCCTGCTGCATGTGGACGTAAACAACGAGTCCTTGGATTGCATTATCCGCGAAGTACAGCGGCATCCCGTCCGACGTGACATCATTCACATTGATTTGATGGGCATTATCAAGGGACAGAAGATCCGCGTGCACGTGCCCTTCCACTATCTCGGAACCGCCGCTGGCATCAAAGAAGGCGGAGCGCTCGAAATTGTTCTGCGCGATGTGGAAGTGGAATGCGAACCCACGAATCTGCCGACGCACTTTGATGTGGATGTGTCGCATTTGAAGATGAACGACGGCATCCGCTTGAGCGATCTTCGTTTCGAAAGCGTGACTCTGCTTGGCGACATGCAGATGACCATCGTCCATGTCGTTCCGCCGCGGCAAGTGGCCGAAGCGGAGACTCCGTCTGCAGCCGCTGCTGCACCCGAGCCGGAAGTTATCCGGGAACGCAAGGCGGAATCGGAAGACGAGGAAGAGAAGAAAAAGTGACGGCCAGTCCCGTCGCTTTCCCGCGCGTGATCATTATTTCAAACCGTTTGCCGCTGATATGCCGCTGATCGTCGGCTTGGGGAATCCCGGAGACGAGTACCGGGAAACGCCGCACAACGTCGGTTTTGAAGTAACAGCAAAACTGGCCGACCGGGCAGGTATTCGCTTCCGCCGCTCCCGGGCGGGTAAAGCGGAAGAAGCGGTATGGCCGGCGATGAACCGCGTCATCCTGTTTCGACCGCTTGCCTTCATGAATTTGTCCGGCGGAGTTGTGGCTGCCGCCTTGCGGTGGCATCATTTCACGATTCAGGATTTACTGGTTGTCTGCGACGACGTCAATTTGCCTCCGGGACAGCTTCGGATGCGTTCCAAAGGCGGCGCTGGCGGGCAAAAAGGTCTTTTATCCATCATTGAAACTCTGGGGACCGAAGATTTCGCACGTCTTCGGATCGGAGTCGGAGGCGGTGAACCCGGCGCCGATGTGGCGCGCCACGTGCTGAATAGGTTTCCGCCTGAAGTGCGTGAAATTGTAAATCCGGTGCTCGATCAAGCGGTTGATGCGGTCGAGTGCTATCTGCATGACGGTCTCGAAATTGCGATGAACCGTTTCAACACAAAACGAACATCGCAGGATAACAATAACCCTTCCGGCGGCGATCCGTTGCCGGACAAAAACAGTCCATAGGGAGTAAAGTAAAGTATGCGCACGTACGAAGCCGTGATGGTATTCGATCCGGCCTTGGAAGTTGAGCAAGTGGAGAACGATCTCCGCAAACTGAACGATCAAATCTCGGCGGGAGGAGTGGTTCGCAAGTGGGAACGCTGGGGCAAACGGCGTTTGGCCTACGAAATTAAGGGCCGTCAATACGGTTACTATGTATTGACTGTGTTTGATCTGGATCCGGCTAACGTGGCCGAATTAGATCGTACCCTGCGCATCAATGCAACAATTGTCCGCCATCTTATCAGTGTTGTAGAGCCGGCGAATGTCCCTGAACCTGATTTGGAATCGGTTCGCACGTTGGGAGCGGCCCCGGAATCCGTAACCGCGCCTGTTCCTGAAGCGGCGGCCTTAGAAGCGGAGATCATTGTTCCGGAAATTATTGAAAACGGCGATGTTCCCGGAATTGATTTAAACGAGAACAACGAACCGGAAAACATAGTGTAATTCATAAGGGATAAGCGGCGGAGTGTTCTCTTGCCGCCGGCGAGAGCAAGTGACATGATAAGAAGTGGGAGATTGCCATGGCTGACTTGCGGATGCCGGACATCAACAGCGTCATTATTGTCGGCAACCTGATCAAAGATCCAACGTTTCGCACGACCACAATGGGTGTGCCGGTCGCGAACTTTACCATCGCCTCCAATCGCAAGTTTAAAGACAACAGCGGTTCCATCAAGGAGGACGTTTGCTTTATCGGGGTTGTTGCGTGGTACAAATTGGCGGAAAGCTGTTACGAGAATTTGCGCAAAGGCAGTGCCGTGCTGGTGGAAGGGGAATTGCAAAGCCGAAGTTGGAAAACGGAGGACGGCTTTAATCGAAGCACGGTGGAAATCAAGGCTCGGCGGATACAGTTTCTAAATCATCGCGATGCGCATCACGAGGATGCTACTCTGTACGAACACGAACCGATCCCGGAATCGTCGGAACACGGAGATGCATCCCATGACGCGGATGTTCCCGATCAGCCCAAATCGGACAATGACTACGGTTTTGGCTATCGGGGAATCAAAGTCTAACGAATCACGTCGGAAGAAATCACATGCAGGTTATTCTTCGTAAGGAATTCGAGTCTCTCGGCAAGACCGGAGACGTTGTCAGTGTAAAGCCCGGCTACGCGCGGAATTTTCTGGTCCCGCGCGGCATTGCGTATCCGATGACGAAAGCCAATCTGGCCCGTCTCGATCACGAAAAGCAAGTATTTGCGGCCCGCGATCTGCGTGACCGCAAGCGTGCGGGAGATTTAAGCGCCAAGCTGCAAGGCCTGCGTTTGATTGCCGCCGTCCAAGTGGGCGAGGAAGATCGTATGTTCGGTTCGGTCACCGCCGCGGATATCACCGAACTGCTTAAAGAAAGAAACATCGAAGTGGATCGCCGCAAGATCCATTTAGAGGAACCAATTAAGCATCTCGGTGAGTTTGAGGTTCCCATTCGTCTGCATCGTGACGTCACCGTCATGATTACGCTGGATGTTATCAAGACGAATTGACATGGCTTTATAGAATGCAAAAAGCCCCCGACCGTGAGATCGGGGGCTTTTTATATGCCTGAATCGGCAAGAATCGTTGGGGATTACATGTCTTCCGGCGCTCTCGGTTCTTCGAAAAGAGTCGTGTGTTTGCGTAAGAAGCGCAGGATTACGAACAGCAGAAGGGACGCCGCAAACGGCCAGAACCAAAACATGTCGAGTCGCCATGCGCCCTCAATGAATCGGATATCCAGGGAACGCAGAGCAAACAGGGAGGAGACCAGCGCCGTAAAACCGTAGAATTCGCCTTTCACAGCCGCCCGCCACTTGAAGGAATAACTCGGTTTTAACCACTGACGGGATCGCGGAAATAGCGCCGGAGTGCGAACCGCCCATTCCTGAAACACCGCGCCGAATTTGTCCGCCAGGAATCTCTCTTCCGCGGCAATGATCCGCTCGTAAAAAAGGATATACCCGAAAAATCCCGCCAGAGCCAAGAGGGCGGACTTGGTGAACAGGAGAACCCCCAGCATCATCAGTATGTTGCCCACATAGAGAGGATGGCGGCAGACGGAATACAGACCGGTTATATTCAGATGGTCGGCGATCTGCTCTTTTGTGTTGCGTCCAGATGAACCGGGTTGGGCGTATCCCAGAGCCATTCCGCGAACCATCAGACCGCAGAGCGAAATCAGCAGACAGCCCAATTCATATCCGCGTTCCAGCCAAAGCACGTCCGTCCACGGTTCGCGATGCGACGCCAAAACCAGCAGCGCGAACGGTAAAAGCGCCAGCGGAATATAGCTTCGATGGCGGAAAAGCCAGCCGCCTTGTTGTTCGAGTTCGTGGATGAGCATAGTGATTGCCGATTTGATTAGCGCGCAAGACGACGACGGATCTCGTCGCCTAACAGATCAACGGAAACTCGAATTTGTTCGAGCGAGTCGCGATCTCGCAGCGTAACGGTCTGATCCTGCAGCGTCTGATAATCTACCGTGATGCCCCACGGAGTGCCGATCTCGTCCATACGCCGGTAGCGTCGTCCGATGGAACCCTGATGATCCGTGAAGACCGGACAAATCTTGCGCAGATCCTCGGCAATACGGTCGGCGGTTTCCGGTAAATTGTCTTTTTTTACCAGTGAGAAGATTCCGACCTTAATCGGCGCAATCGCTGGGGATAGTCGCAGAACCGTGCGCGGCTCGCCTTCCTGTACGTCTTCATCGTATGCGTCTAAAAGAGTGACCAGCAGCGTGCGGTTCAGCCCCGCCGATGTTTCCACGATGTACGGTGTAAACCGCTCCTTCGTTTCTTCATCGAAGAAATTTAGATCCTTGCCGGAATATTCCGTATGCCGTTTGAGATCGAAATCCGTGCGGTTATGGATACCCTCGAGTTCCTGCCAACCGAATGGGAATTCGTACTCAATGTCGTAAGCGTCCGCCGCGTAGTGAGCCAACTCTTCCTGAGTGTGCCGGTGGAGCCGCAGCTTATCACGTTTGATTCCCAGACTCAAATAGTAGTTAAAGCGGGCGTCCCGCCAGTACTCGAGCCACTTGGTATCTTCGCCGGGCTTGACGAAGAACTGCATTTCCATCTGCTCGAATTCCCGCGTCCGGAAAATGAAATTCCCCGGTGTGATTTCGTTGCGAAAGGCCTTGCCGATTTGCGCAATGCCGAACGGAACCTTTACACGCGACGTGTTGACTACATTCAGGTAATTGACGTAAATTCCTTGCGCCGTTTCCGGCCGCATATAAACCGTGGCAGCCGCTTCCTCGACTGGGCCGAGAAACGTTTTTAGCATAAGGTTGAAAAGTCGCGGTTCGGTCAGTGATCCCGTTGTGCCGCACGTGGGACAAAGAGCTTCCGGCCAGCGGATTTTCTTGAGTTCCTCCAGATGGCCTTCGCCGCCTTCCGGAATATCTCCACCGCCCAGCGCTTCCAGCTTTTTTTTATTCCGCCACGTCTTGACCAGATCCTGTGCTTTAAAGCGGGCCTTGCACTGCTTGCAGTCTACAAGCGGATCCACGAATCCCGCCACGTGGCCGGAAGCCTCCCACACGCGCGGATGCATAAGAATAGCCGCGTCAAGGCCCACGATGTTCTCGTGGAGCTGCGTCATTTCCCGCCACCAAAAGGCTGCGATGTTGTTCTTGAGAGCAACGCCCAGCGGGCCGTAGTCCCACGTGGAGGATAAGCCGCCGTAAATCTCGGAGGATTGAAACACAAAGCCGCGCCGTTTGCACAGGCTCACGACTTTGTCCATTGCATTCTGTTTTGCCATTGATGATTCGAATAGTGTATCGGATTGAATCAGACTTCGGAGGAATCCGGCGATATCCGGCCCCAATTCAGGGCCTGTAAAGATCGTAATTTACCGGATACAGGAAGGTGCGTTTCCAGATATCGCGCCAGAAAAGTTGTTAAGTCGTGTTGTGCGCGCGGACTGACATTCAGGCGTGCGGCAAATTGCAGGGGAGAAGTAGTCAGCCGCGATAGAATCATGAAAGCTTCGGCGGATAATTCGCCGTCGTGCAATACTGTGTTTTTCACGGATGGATGCAGAAAAGCGCCATCTGCAAATCGGTAGCCGATAGTTGAACTGAATGGCGGCGTCAGCGGAACTCCGCTGCTCGTGCATTGCTCCGTGCGTAATCCGAATCCCAACACGGAAAACAAATGGAGTTGGAATGCCCACAACAAGGGCAAAGGAGAAGCGGGGCTTCCGTCCAATGCCTGTAAAATCGTTCGTGCCGCATCAAAGAGTTCCGGATGTGGATCGTGTTCCCGCAAACATCGCGATAGAATTTCCGCAACGGCGCTTCCGATTGTCAGTGAATTGAAGTTCTCGCGCAATCCCCGGTGCGGTTCGACGGCCATCCACTCCTTGAGCAGTTGCAGATCGCGTCCCGCCTTATAATAGAGAACGAACTGGCTTTCCGTGAGCAACTCCAGTCCCGCCGCCGATCCGAGTTTGCTTTTGCCGCGCGCTCCCTTGGCCATCAGTCCTACCTTACCCAATTCGCGCGTGAATGCGGTAATGATCAGCGATGTTTCACCGTGCTTAACGACATGCAATACAATTCCCGTGACATGAACCAGCGAAGACACGTGCTACTCCACCATGTCTTCGCGACGACTAAGCCGCGCGCGGGCGATCACGTCCGCCAACATCGTCCATTCCGCGGGACTCAACGTTCCCGGTCTGCGCGCAAAATCGAAATCGGCTTTCTGCCAGTGCGGGTGAATGCCTTCCATGCCGGACAGAGATGTTTTCAGCATCTTCCGCCGTTGGTGAAAGGTATAGCGAACGATGCGCTCGAATACGGTAAAGTCACTGGGATAGCAGGGAGGCAGACGAAAAAAATCCAGCCGAACCACACCGCCGTCAACTTTGGGTGTCGGCCGGAATGCACCGGCGGGAACCGTAAAAAGATACTGGACTGAAGCCTCAAGCTGCACGAAAACCGAAAGCCGACTCCAATCTTTGGAATCCGGTTTCGCGACAACACGATTGGCCACTTCCTTCTGTATCATCAAGACAGCACTGTCCACCCACGGCAGCGTTGCATTCTGCCGCGCGCGCTGTGCATGTTCAATAAGCCGGAACAACACTTCCGCCGCAAGATGATAGGGAAGATTGCCTGCCACGCTCGAAGTCCCGGCGGGAAGAATCTCCTCCAAACGCGAATCTAAAAAATCCTCATGCCGTAGTTCAAAATTCGCATATGATCCGAATTTGCCGCGCAGTGGATCCAGCAAGCGTTGGTCAATTTCCACCGCAAGAACTTTCGCTCCCGTTTCCAGCAATTCCTCGGTTAGAATGCCTCGCCCCGGTCCGATTTCAAGAACGGTGCTTCGGGAATCGCCTTTCAACGCATCCGCAATCTGCCGCGCATATCCTCGCTCCACGAGAAAACACTGCCCGAGGCTTTTCTTGGGAGGAGGTACGGTCATAGCGGCTTCGCGGATGTCACACGCCCAATCGCGCGAGAATATCGGGAATATCCTTAAAAGTTTTAGCGATATGTGCGCCGCCGCTTTCTAAGGCCTTGATCTTCGAATTCGCTGTTCCCATCTCGCCTTCCACAATCGCGCCCGCATGTCCCATGCGTTTTCCGGGAGGAGCATACACGCCGCCGATGATGGCAATCACCGGTTTACTCATTTTGGAAATCGTGGACGCCGCGATTTCTTCGTACACTCCGCCGATCTCACCCGCCAGCACAACCGCTTTTGTTTCCGGATCTTTCTCAAACAGTTCCAATACGTCGTTAAACGTACTGCCAAGAACGGGATCGCCGCCCAATCCAACGCACGTGGTTTCACCGTAGCCTGTGCGGCTCAAAGTATCTGCGAGATAATATGTGATTGAACCCGAACGTGATACTGTTCCTACTCTTCCGCGCTTGAACGCGAGCGGAGGGATAATGCCGATATTCGCTCGCCCCGGCGAAATAATCCCCGCCGTGTTGCCGCCGAGAATCAACGCTCCGCATTTTTTCGCTTCGCGCCGAACCTGCATCATGTCGGCAATCGGTATGTGCTCGGGTACGACCACCACGGTCTTGATTCCGGCGTGTGCCGCTTCGATCACCGCGTCCTTCACCGCTGCGGCCGGGAGGAAGATCACCGCCGTGTCGGCGTGATGATGCGTCACACATTCCGCCACCGTATCATAGACCGGAATGTTGTGCACCGACGTGCCGCCTTTGCCCGGCGAAGTTCCGGCAACGATATTCGTTCCGTAGGATTGCATTTCGCCGGTATGAAACGCGCCCGCCGTGCCGGTGATTCCCTGCACGATGACGCGGCTGTTTTCGTCAATTAAAATCGCCATTTTTGCCCTGAACTTTGCAAACCACTATCGAAAGTAAAACCGGACTCAGAAAAGATAATCCACCTGAATGCGGAAGGAAAGTTGATCCTTCGTCATATTCTCGCCCGTTGTCTCAATGCCTTCGATTGGATCGGGGTATTCGTTGTTGTCGCGAGCCTGAATCCACGTCTTCGGATAGGCATTGTCTCCCGTGATCTTAAACCGGACGGACAGCGCATCCGAGAAACGGTTGGAAATCGAAATCCACCAACGAGCCGAGCGGCCGTCCAACACGGCGAAATCGCTGTCTTCGAAATTCCAGAAGAAACCGTCATAGATATAGCACGCGGCGCGAACGCGCAAACGAGGCGAGAAATAATGCGTAAGCTGCGCGCCGTAGGCTTCCGTCGGAGACAACGACTGCGCATCCAGCGGTGAATTTCCGGTCGGATTCGCTTCGCCCACTAAACGCGGACGTGGCGTGAAGCGGGTATATCCACTTGCGTAAAGGAGTTGAAGATTGTCGAAGCGCGAGAGCCGATACTCGACATTGAGTCGGTTTTCATACTTCTGGAATCCAGTCTCTTTTTCGCTGCCGTGCAGCCAGCGGCCTTGCAGCTTCTGCCGCACGCGGATCAACAGCGGCCATACCGGCCGGTACGTGAACTTACCCACCCAGCGGTAATAGTCGGCTTGATCGGCGACGCGCGTCCAGTTATCCATTTCCGCGTCAAAAGTCAGCGGCCGTGAAATCTGATAGCGCGATTCCAGATACATGCCGCGTTCCGCCTGAGGCGTCGCCGCATTGCGCTGCAATTGCGCGTACACCGGATTCGCCAGATAAAATTCGTCTTCGTAGACGGTGCCCTTGTAACGCGAGTAGTTGGAAAATCCCCGGCAGTACGGATTGTCGTAGCCGATGCTGTAATCCCGGTACACAGCCAGCATAGACAGCGAATTCCACTGCGCGTAAGCCGATGCCACGAGGGCGTGCGGATCATCGCCGATTTTAGCAAAGGATCCGCTTTTCGCCAGTTCACCGTATTCCATCAGGAACGTGTAGTTGTTGACTACGGTCATCATGTTGAGTCCATAGACGCGGCGCACGGATTGTGCTCCCGACCACAGCCACGACTCATCAGAAGAAGAGTAGCCTGCCCGAACTTCCGAATTGAGCGCGCCCGCGATTTCATCGCGTTCTTCGGCGTCAATCACGGAAAATACTTCCACAACGGTGTCTACGCCGGCTTTCGTGCGCGCATTCATCAGATACGACTTGCCGATCGTCGGATCGAGCCGTCGGTTGTACATAAACTGCGTCGCAACCAAGCCGATGGATGTTCCTATCCACGGGCGATAGGCAATCTCGCCGCCCAAGCCGACTTCATGCACCGCGTTCCGCATAGACTGTATTCCCGCAAACGCGGGAACGTCCGCCGAATCGGCATTCGCTAATTTCTGGCGCGTGGGATACATGTCCGCATCCGTGCGCGGAATCAGGGTGATAAGCCGGTGAAGCGACCCGTCCGGATTGAGAATGGCGTCCTTGCGTTGTGACGAGACGAATCCAACGGCTTTCAGCGGACCGCAATAAGCTTCCGCCGCTGCACCGCGCAGGGTGAATTCCTCAGAACGCGAAATATCCGGCGCGATTCCCGTAATGCGTTTATCGAATCCGAAACCGGAGTAACGCGGGCTGAAGTAGTCGCCGCTTTCCATCACCACGCCCTGTCCCAGTGACACCTGATAATTGCCCAGATAAGCGCGATCCAAGCGCACCGGGCCGAGCTTCTGTTTCTCGATTCCGGCAAACCATTTCATCTCCGGAATCTTGAATGAACCGTCCGTCGAATAAACAGTTTCTTCGCCGAGGCTCCGGTGCCACAGCAATCCGCCTTTATAGCGTTGATTGTACGTGAACCGCAGTTTGTGACTCACGTCGGGTCGAGGATCAATCAAGGCATTCGGATCAATCGCCAATTCCTCATCCGTGAAAAACGGAGTCGTATATGCTCGAAACGTGTATGTCCCGTGCAATTTTCTGGCGGCATAAGTCGGGTCATATCCCAAGTAATTCCGCGCGTTGCGATAACCCCAGTCCGAAAGCCCGGGCACGGCCCGCAGATCGCGGGAGCCGCGAATCGCGCCTTGGCGCTTGACTTGGCGGTAAATCGCCACGGCATCGGCGGGAGACACGTTCTGTAAATCCATGAGTTCGTCCAGCGACGCCTCATTCACGTTGAGCGGTTCCATCAGCCGGTCAATCCATTCGTCCACCAGACCGACGTTCGTGCCTTCTTCATTGCCCAGGTTTTCAATGCGGTAGTAGGCGTCTTCAATTCGCTGAATGCGTTCTTCCGCCGGTCGCGGAGGATTCACGCGCACCAGATCCCGCAATGCGGCCAGCGTGTTGGCGTCTATCTCCGGCAACTCTCCCAAGTCATAGAGATTGTGGAACGGTCCCTCATAGAGGATTCGCGTCCAGATCGCCTCGGCTTGTTCGGCAGTCAGCGGCAGCGTGCGCAGCTGCTCGAGCGTAGCCGAATTGATATCCAGCTTCTCCGCAGCCAAGACCGGTATGGTCCATGCTAAAAGGAGAAGCAATACAATCGAGTAAAGACGCCTCATTTTTTAGCCTGCCATATCTCGGGAAGGGTCTGATCCAAATTGAAGCCGATGCCCACTAAATGCGACGGGCTGAGCACCGGATGATAAACGAACGCATAATCAAGTACGAGTTCGCGATAGTGCAGTCCGAATCCGGCTGTAAAGCAATTGGGATTGGATGTCACGCCGAACCTTAGATCGAGAGGCTTTACCACGGTCGCATTCAGTCCGCCCTTGAACTGAGTTTCGCCGCTGATCACGCGCTCTAAATCAAAAGTTGTGCGCACTCCGTAATAGGGCGTATAGCTAAGTCCGCCCATGAACACCTGTGGCAGATTGCGCTTGCTGTCTGCTCCCATCTGCGGCCGGTTGATGTTCTTGAACGCTGCGCCGAGTTTGAACCGATCCCAGAGTTGCGCCGTCGCGCCCACGTCCAAGCCGAAAGTCATCGCGCTGCCCAGATCCATCGCGGGATTCGTTCCATTGACTACCGATTCGCCGAGGCTGTAGTTGATCAGCTTAACGGCATAGCCGAAGGCAAGCGATGAGTGAATGTCTTGCTGCAGCATGAAACCATGCGCTAAAGATACTTCGGTTTCGGAAGCCATCGTGGTTCCGCCATCGCGCGTGCCCAGTGTCTGCACGCCGACGGCAAAACCGTGCTTCCGGCTGGGAAGCATCGTGGATGCCGAGGCGGACAGATGCGTGAGAAATCCGACGTTCCACGGCTTTTGATACGCAAAACGTGTGTCGGTGCCTTTACCATAGGCCAGGCCGGCCGGATTCCAATAGATCGCTTCTGCGCCGTTGGCCGCCGCAGTATAGGCTCCGCCCACGGCTAAAGCCGCAGGAACGGGAGGATTGGGATTCGATATCAGCTGAGCCGAAGCCGCGAAAGGTACGGCCAGGAGAAAGAGAATAAAAAGATAGGATTTCAAAAGAGCCTCGCTGTCGTTCTGTTTTCTTCCGTCAGCGTCTATAGCTTCGTGCCGATAACGACCGGCTTGATCTTGGTTTTGCTCGCTCCGTCTTTCACGGATTCGAGATGCAGAATGTATGTACCCATCGGCAGCAGCTCGCGAAGTTGATCGCGGCCGTCCCAATCAATGGCATCGTGTCCGCCCGAGTTCTTGCTGACCAGCGTTGTCACGACGCGTCCCCGCAGATCGAAAACGCGCAGCCGAACTTCGCCTAATGCGGGCGTATTATAGTCTATATGCAGCCTTTGGCCCAGATCCGGCGCGAACGGTCGGTTCGGAACATCCAGATAGAATTCTTCACCGGCGTGTTCCGGCGGAATATCAGGCGTCGCAGAGACGAAATCCTCCGCATAGCCGCCCAGCATCTGGAAATCACCATTGTAAGCCGAAGAAGGCCCGAGAATCGTGCAGTACTTCCCCACCAGCTCGCGCATCTTGTACCACTGGCCGTCCAGTTGCACGCTGTCCAGATTCATCGAATCCCAGATGCGCATTGTGATATTGCCGGAACCGTCGTCTATGTACATATTCGTGCCGCCGCCGACGTTTTCATCCACCTGATAAATTGTGCCGCCAGTCTGGCACCATGTCCCCCCGCCGTAATTGCCTTCGGATGACGTCCAGATAATCGCTCTTTGCAGCGTGCGGTCGCCCGTGCGGAACATCATCGGCTTGGGCATCGGTGCGTTTTCCGCCAGCACGGTGACGTTGTTTGTCGTGAACGTGCCCATCTGAATCGCGCCTTGATACGCGGTAACCGTTCCGGTGATCGTGATCAGATTCCCGCGTTGAATGCCGGGGAATGTCGAAGCCGCGCCCGACTGGGAAAGACTTAAGCCATAGCGCATCGTGTCTCCGTTGATGATGCGCCAGCTGTTGTCCTGTATATAGGCTGAAATGCGCCGCGAACCCGACGATGTGGTTACGTCCTGCATGTGGTCAATCACGCCGCGCAGCGTGACTATCATGTTATTGTATGCGTCGAAATCGTTGTAGATATCTGCAATCGGCGTGTACTCGCCCGGTTCATAACCGGGGAACTCAGCAGTTGCATGAACTAAGGGGTTGCCCGCCACGTCCCACACTCCGTCAACGATAACTTGATATGCAGAATCGCTCAATTCCTCCAGTACGTTTATCTGAACTGTCTTGCCGGAACTGAATAAATGCGCTGACAAGACATGCAACTCAGTGAGGTCTCTCTGGTTAATAATGTGATAAGTGGTTATGTCGCTTATTCCCTGCAAGGACAGACGTTCGTTGAAAACGACATTAACCGATGTATCTGATACCGCCGAGGCGCTTACCAGTTCCGGTGGACGCCGATCTACAATACCCATATCCGCATCTCCGCGCGGAGCGATCATCCAGCCTACCGCCGAGTGATACGTTACGCACCCGGTAATCGAAGTGAAGCTGTCGCCAATGACCGGTACATACTCGAGTCCGAAATCACCAAGTATAGTTCCTGTGCCTGTTGCGTCCCGCACATCAAATTGCCCGTATGACATCCAGTCTGAAACATTCGTTACGACGCATACTCCGATGCGTACCAGTGCCCCTTCATAGGCTTCTGCTGAATCCGGAAGGATGCCGATCGGAATGGTCATGGGTTCCGGAACGGTTCCCCGGCCTAATATGGTTACCGTGTTTCCGCTCGTGACTTCAGTCAAATCGTAATATTCAGTGATCTGTCCGTTGACGCGAACGCAATCGCCTAACGCCGGAGTGAGAGAAGGGCCGAATACCAAAATACCTGTCCACAGCCCGCCGCCCGGATCACACATAAAGAATCCGTCGCGTTGATCCCCGAAATTGGTTCCCGTAACAATTCCCGTTACGGTCACTATCTCGCCGTCATAGGGTGATGCCCCACCCGATGGATTGCCCGTGTACTGCAGGTCGAAA
>RPQS01000089.1 GCA_003818605.1 Candidatus Zhuqueibacterota bacterium
ACCACGCCGATTCCAAGATTGAACACCCGCCGCATTTCATTTTCTGCGATGCTGCCGTGCTTTTGAATCATCCCGAACAGTTCCGGTCTCTTCCAGCTTTCCCAATTCACTTCAATGCGCAGCGGTTTCGGAATCACGCGCATTGTGTTCTCTTCGAGACCGCCCCCCGTGATATGAGCTAAAGCATGCAGACCGGAATGATCGAGTAATCCGTCCAGTGAACGCAGATAGCAGCGATGCGAAGTCATGAGCGCTTCATCGAGTGTACGTCCGTCGGATAAAACACTCTTCGCAAGCGTCTTTTCCGCAATTTCACGCGAAAAAACCTGTCGCACGAGCGAGTAACCGTTTGTGTGCAGGCCGTTGGATGCGATTCCTAACAGCACGTCGCCAACGCGGACACGCGAGCCGTCAAGAATGTTGTCCCGGCGAACTTGTCCAACAATCGTACCTGCCAAATCAAAGTGTCCGGGTTCGTACAAGCCCGGCATCTCGGCGGTTTCTCCACCGATTAATGCGACTCCATGATCGCGGCAGGCGGCAGCAAGGCTTTCGGCCAGTGTGGCGGCGATATCCGGATCGAGTTTTCCGAAAGCCATGTAGTCAAGAAAAAACAACGGCCTTGCACCGCACATTAAAATATCATTAATGCAGTGCTGGATAAGATCCCGTCCTAAGCCGTCAATTCGACCGGTTTGGATTCCCAAGAGCAGTTTAGTGCCAACACCATCGGCGGAAGCTACTAAAACATTCGAATCGGGAGAATCCGATAGAGCGAAAAAACCACCAAAATGGCCGACATCTGTTAAAACGCGAGGGCCAAATGTACTGCGAGCGGCTTGGGCGATGCGGGCTTTTGCCGATCCCGCCCGTCCAAGATCCACTCCGGATGATGCGTAATCTGTCATAGACTTTAAGTTTAGCAAAAACGATGGGAAAAGTCAAGCAGATGTTATCGTAGAAAGTTTACGTATTGAGTTGAAAATCTGAGTAAAATCCCCGAAATTGACCTCAGTTCAAACGAGGGACTCTATGCATTACCCTATTTGGAATATGCCTCTCCTCGGCGGGGCTTTGGTTATCGCGGGAATTTCAATCTTCCATGTGATCATCGCCCACTTTGCCATTGGAGCAGGCATCTTCAATGTGTTCACGGAGATCCGTGCCCGACGCAGGGGTGATTCTGCTCTGCTGCAATTCGTCAAAGACAACTCCATTTTCTTGATTTATTTAGCGTTTGTGGCGGGAGCGGTTTCCGGTGTGGGTATCTGGTTCACAATTGGAGTGGTAGCACCGGAGGCCACAACCTATCTCATTCGACTCTTTTTCTGGATTTGGGCCATTGAATGGGTATTTTTCCTGCTCGAACTTGCCTCCGGATACATCTACTACTACACATGGGACCGTCTCTCGCCTCGCATGCATGTAGCGGTGGGTGGGATTTACGCGATTACGGCCTTCATGTCTCTGGTCATGATCAACGGCATCCTGACGTTTATGCTGACGCCGGGAGAATACCTTTCGTCAGGAAACATCTGGGACGCATGGCTGAATCCTTCGTTCTGGCCGTCGCTGTGGATAAGAACGGTATCGGCATTGGCTCTGGCCGGAGTCTTCGTGGCGATTGTTGCATCCGGCCGCAAGGGAACGAAGGACGATCCGGATCGCGCACGAATTGTTGCGTGGGGCGCACGCTTTTTATTGCCGCTGGGTTTAATGCCCTTGTTGGCCGTATGGTATTTCTCCACGATCCCGGAGACGGCGCGTTCTTTAGCCTTGGGCGGCGCTGTGGCCATGACATTTATTTTTGCCTTCGGCGTGATCATGTCTTTTCTGATCGCCGTCTATGCCTATTTCGGGATGCTGCGAAAGGCCCGGAATATTAATCTGGAAACAGCGCTGCTCATGGCGGCTATCGCTTTCATCGCCACCGGATCCATGGAATTCGTTCGCGAAGGCATCCGCAAGCCTTATGTATTGATGAACATCATGTATTCCAACGGCATTCAGGTTGCGGAGGCAGCCAAGCTAAATCAGGAAGGCGTATTGGCGAATGCGGCGTGGGTGACTCCCGACACGACGAAATACTCCGGAGATGTTGCCGTCGGAGAAGCGGTTTATCGTACCCAATGCCTGCGCTGCCACGAAGTCGAGGGGTACAATGCGATGACTCCGCTCGTGAGGAATTGGAATCGTCCGCTAATCATGTCGGCACTGGATCATCTGGACAGGATCAAGGTCTTTATGCCGCCTTTTATAGGCACACAACGGGAAAAGCAGGCTTTGGGATCCTATCTTCTCACATTGGCGATGCCCGATTCCGCATGGAATTCGACGCCCGCTGATACGCTCCTGCAATCCGTTCCGGATACCATAGAGATTGGCACAGATGTAAACGGAGGAACCGAGCCATGAACAGTCCGTTTCCTCCCGTTCCCGCCTCCCCGCTCCTTTTGAATTATCTGCTTGGTCTGGTGTTTGTCGTACACTTGATCTTCATGAATTTCGTTGTTGCCGCACCGCTGGTCATTTTATGGAATCTGATTACGGGCGGAGCGCAGAAACGCTTCATATCCGAATGGCTGGCGGCCGTTCTTCCGGCGGCATTCACGTTCACGATCACTTTCGGGGTTTCTTCGCTGCTTTTCGTGCAGGTGTTATATCCCGAGCGTTTTTTTACGGCGAATATTCTCTTAGGGAGAATTTGGCTGGCGGTGATCGGACTTCTGATGCTGGCTTTTTACTGCACATATCTAATGCGCAGCTTTTTGCGGCGACATGAGCGAGGGACCATTCCAACCGGCCTATTTACCTTAGTCGCAACGGCGCTGGTGTGGAGTGTTGCCGCGATTATGGTGGGCAATTACTTCGCGTCCGCCACTCGCGCGGATTGGCCTGTGCTGATTACAAATCCATTCCGCGTTCTGGATAATCTGACATTCAGTCCGCGATTCCTTCATTACATTTTCGGAGCATTCGCGGTACTTGGTTTTTGGATGATTTGGATATCGTGGTGGCGGAGTAAGCGCGGTGCGCGCAGCGAGGAGGTCACCGCATTTCGCCGTCAAGGTTTGATGCTCACTTTAGGCGCAACCGGTGCGGAAGTGATCGTGGGTGTGCTGTTCCTTATTTGGCTTCCCTCCAACGTATGGGATAAGTTATTCAGCGGAACATTTCCGGGACTGGTTTGGATTTCCGGCGTGGCTACCAGTCTGGTTATACTTGGGCTTTTAATTGTAGCCAACGTTTACCCGGATCGAATCATCTGGCAACGCACAACAACCATTCTCATGCTCTGGACTACAGTGGGAATGGTAGCCGGACGGGACATAGTCAGGATCCTTGCGTTCGGGAATGATTTCAGTATTGACCGGCTGCCGACAGCTCTGCAAACCGGGCCGATGCTGGTGTTTTTTCTTTTGTTGCTGCTCGGTCTTTGCCTGTTGCTGGCTTTAGTCTGGCTGGTTTGGAAACTTCCTCCGCAACAAGATTAATTTCCGCCAAAAATAAATCAGCCTCGTCGTTGCGGCGAGGCTGATTTGCGGGTTAGTGCCGAGGGCCGGAATCGAACCGGCACGGAGCCAAAGCTCCGGCAGATTTTGAGTCTGCTGCGTCTACCAGTTCCACCACCCCGGCAGCGTATTAACCCTAAAGATAACCACCAGCAAGCGGAGCTTGATAATCGTGGGGGGCCAATCATCATAGCTACGACGCTGCCGGTGGCATATCGTTTTCCCTTATTAGGGGCAAGACTGGTATAATATAAAACCTTCAAGCCAAAAACGCAAGCCCCGTCCCGGCGCATCCTTGTTATATGTGTAATCATATTATGAACAAATACTTCGATAGGATAATCAAAAAGTAAATCGTACCTTACTAAGCAGCCATCGGTCTTTCATCGCATAATCTGCCGCATTACCAGCGTTTATCTGGATTTTTTCCAGCAAAACATTAACTACCGTTAGCTCTCCTATGCCACTTACTGTCCGTCTTGCCGGATATAATATTGATGCCGATCTTCTCCAAGAAACTCTTGATTTTTTGCAGAGTATCGAACCACGTTTATCAGCAAGCTCCGATGCCGATGATATTAAATCGTTGCTTGGCAGTATTGCCGAAAAGCTGCATTCTTCCTTATCGCCCGAAGCATTCACTCCTGAGACCTTATCGGCAGCATATGCGCGAATCAGTCGCGATCCCAAGTATGTAACTGACTTAAGAAGAGCCGCACGCGGCAGTATTTCACGTGCGCGCAAGTCTAATGATAATATAATATTCGGATTAGGTCATGCTTCCGTTGCGGAACATGCTTGCTTCAATTTCGATATTTCCGGATTATCGCGATTAGCATGCGAAGAGTTGCAGTCACACCGACTGCTGAGCTTTACGGAGAAATCACAGCGGTATATTACTTTATCCTCCGACTATATCGTACCCCCGGAACTTGCCGGATCGGCGTGGGAGCGGCGTTTTCACGAGCTGATTCAGATGCTCTTTACCGAATATGAAGCAGTCTGCAGGCAGCTTCAGCTTTATCATACGAAGCGCTGGCCAACCGAACTCACTCCGGACCAGCAACGAGAAATCGAAACCTGCAGCAAGGAAGACGCCCGGTATGTTCTCCCGTTGGCCTGTTCGACTCAAATGGGAATGACGGCGAACGCGCGGAACGTGGAGCATCTTGCCTGCGAGTTTTCCGATCATCCGCTGCAGGAACTTCGTGATTTAGGCAAGGCTCTTCGGCAATCCGTTTCGGTTCTTGCCCCATCGTTGGTGAAATACACCGAGCGTGGAAACTACCCGAGGAAGAACCGGACGATCATGGCCGAGTCCATCGGAAAGCCAACGCGTTCGGGCATGAGCGAACCGGCTTTGAATCCAATGGTGCAACTCCTGGATGCAACTCCGAATGGAGAGGAACGAGTGTTATCGGCTCTGGCGTTTTCCTTTGGATGCGAATTCCGTGCGTTATCACGGCTCACGGCTGAGCAGACGGAAAGAGTGTGGCGGGAAATGTATCGCAATATGAGCGAGCACGATGGGCCGGCGCGAGAATTCGAGCTGGCGGAGATCACCTTTGAAGCTTTTATCAGTGCGTCGTGTTTCGCTCAGCTGAAACGACACCGCATGCTGACTCTTCTGCCGCAGCCTTATTTCGCGGAAAACGGATTTATCATTCCACCCAGTATTGAAGAGGCCGGAATGCGTCCGCGTTTTACGGACACAGTCAACCGGAGCACGGAAAACGCCGCGTTATTAACCAAAGATTTTCCGCTGCTCGCACCATACCTGTTGACCAATGCACACCGCCGCCGTGTTTTGATACAGATTAACGCGCGCGAACTCTATCATTTTACGCGACTCCGTTCCGACAGTCACGCACAATGGGAAATCCGAAGCCTTTCCGATCAAATGCTGATCAAAGCACGTGAAATCTGGCCGAATCTTATGGCTCTTGCCTGCGGCAAAGACCGGTTTTCGGAAACGATGCAACGCTGGATGAGAAACTGACAATACCGGTAAATGCTTGTGATAAAAAAGCCGTTCGGAAAAATCCGGACGGCTTTTATAATCGATTTGTCTGCCTCGCAGACGTGTTTACGGATCTCTGACTTTGAAACTGACCGCCGTATGGGCGACGGAATCGCCTCCGACAATTGCCCAACTGTAAATCGTTTCCATCCCATCCACCCCACCCGTCCCCCAATATATAAGCGCCGGTTCGGCGCCCCACCATCGCGTGATCGTATCCGATCGCGACTCGGTGTTTCTCGTTACGCTGTCGCTGACGGTGGCTTGACACCGGATTTGTATCCCGGAAGCCAGTTCACCCGTGGGCCGGTACACGCGCACCATAATCGTATCGTTTTCCACGTGTCCCCCCGGACGATCCCGGTACAAAATACTGGGAGCCTGAAGCACCATTCGCCATGCCGTGGGCGTAGTCGTATCACCGGGCGATATCAGCGGACCTTTGTCATGGTGACAACCCACAGTATTCACGAGTGAGACAATACAGAAAAGTGCGACGAGAAGCGGAACGGCCGCATCTCGGAATCGTTTTAAGCCGCGAGCACAGTGCATTGGTTACTCCACATCAAAGGCTGTTCAACGCAGAAGAAAAATGCGGACTAATATGCCGGCCAATATCCAAAAGGGAATCGAAAAGAGCAGCGCCACGTTCATTCCCCGCATCGTGGATAAATTGGATCGCAGTTCGATGGTTCCCAGTGCGCGGGTCATCACCGCATTCAGTTGATTCATGTCCATCGGCTTGACCAGAAAATCATACGCGCCTTCGCGCATTGCCGTCGTTGCGGCGCTTACGGTGGGAAACCCCGTTACCATGATGAACAACACTTTGGAATTGACGTTCCGAAGTTCCCGCAGCAAATCCATGCCGGATTTCACGGGCATCATCAGGTCGGAGATAACCAGATCAATTTTTTCGGACAAAAAAATCTGCACGCCCTGATCGGCGCTCTCCGCTTCAAATACGGCATGACCTTTCTCTTCGATGAACTCCCGCAGAATTGCGCGGTACGTTTCGTCGTCGTCAATGACAAGGATGTGTGCCATCCGTTCCTCTTGATTCTACGCCGGAAATTCCGGGTCCGGCTGATGGAAAACGATTATAGCATGCCGCTTCGCTTGCGAATCGTCCACTCGATCGTGAGCAACACAATTAATATCCAGATCATCGGGCCGCGCCGCCACAAAGGTATCTCACTTCGTGAGGCCACGGTTTTAGAATCGAAAGAAAGCCGCGCCAGCAGGGAATCCGCTTGAGCGGCCGGAGCGAATGAGCCATGGGACGCGTCCGCCGTCTGTCGAAGTACGTCATGCCGCGCGCGTGTATCGAGCAATTCGATATTAAACGGCTCCACGGTAAAGAGCCCGCGATCTGATCCGAGCGTGTCTTCCCCAACCAGCGCAATTCCGGAGAAACGGTAATCGCCGACCGTCCACGGGGATAATTCTCCCTCATACCGGCCGCTGCCGCGATTGCGCATGGCGACAATTTCCGTGCGTGATCCGGATAGAGACTGCAGAACGATTTTCGCGTCGTCGCGCGGAGCCATATCCGCACCATAGACCTGCGCAGTGAAACGGACGCGCTCGCCTCCGGAATACAGCTTCTTCGTCGTGCGGATTTTTACCCGCCGTTCTTCCACGGGCGCAACAAGCCATGCACGCAGCCGCGAGATCATCTGGTCATAAAAGGCTGCTGATTGTCCGCCCGCCAACTGCAGCTTCCAACGCGAGGTTTCCCAACAGAGGACGGCCGCTCCCCTTCTGCCCCCCATTTCCCAGACAACTACTCCGGGTTCATCCTCCGGAATGCCCAAGGCTTCGCGGGACAGTTTTACCACCACCTGTGTTCCCGCCGCCACCGTGAAATTTCCTATTCCGCCAGACACAGGAGGAAGATCCGACCATACAGCCGGCAGCGGAACACTGCCTTCAAGAGCCGGATGGGCGGCGGCGGAACGAGTGACCACCCGTTCCGCGGCAAGAGCCTGGCGGGGCGATTGGATCGGGAGAATCTCGCTGAGGGTATTCAACCGCGTTCCAACCATACGAGACCCTGCAAAAAACATGACGGGAATCCGCCGTTCCGCCGTCGCGAGTTTAATGCGATCTATTAGAACTTGCGAACTGCCGCGAGATGGATAGTCGCATAAGACGATCAGGCTTGCTTTTGCGAGATCTTCCTGCGCGGGTTCCGTAGAGCCGTAGACATATTTGCCGCCGCCGATTTCTACAACCGCCGTCACTTCAATCGTCGTATCCGACTCCAATGTTTGCCTAAGCTCGGTGAAATCGGCACCGGGTCCGCCCGCAATTAAAAAGACACGTGATTTGCGATCCAGGACGCGAATGATAACCGACCGCCGATTATTTTCCGATAACGCTTCTCCCGCGACCGAGTCGAGAACAACCGTCACACGTTGATCGCCCGTCTGCGCCGCGTTGAAATTCAACGGTACGGATACGTCCACGTCGTCTCCGGCAAATCGCACCGGTTCCCGCGCAATTTCGGAGCCGTTGGCTTCCAGCAAGCGAAGCGTAGAAGATTTTCCGGCCAACCCCCGGGCGTGCACGCGGACATCCAACGGAATCCGGCTGCCTGCATAGGCAATTTCATTCGTGAGTATTTCGGACAGGACGGCATCGGCTTGTCCAAAAGTATCCCCCACGGCGATCGCATAGATTGGTACGGGGGATAAGCCGGCAATCCGCGCAGGATTCTCGCCTCCGTTATAAGCTCCATCGGAGATCAGAACAATAGCGGAAAGGTTTTTATCGGTTAACGTTTTCTGCGTTCGCGCGAGGGCACCGGATATGTCCGTTCCCACGCCATGGAAACCGATGGAAGCCAACGAGTCAGCGGACATGTCGAAAAGAGAATCGGCGAATGTGCGGTACTCAAGCGCGGTGCGCCGCCCCAGGTCTTTTAATACTGACGAAGACAGCAACTGACGGATTGCCTGCTCCCGCGATCCGTTTTGCACATTGGAGCCTATTGATGCCGATTGATCAATGAGTACGGCTACCACAGGCGGCTTAACAAGCTTTTTTAGGTAGCTAAGAACCGGTTCGAAAAGCAGGAGCGCCAACAGAGCTAATGCACATCCCCGCAGAATCCACAAAACCGTGCGACGAAACCGGCTGACCGGCGGAAGCGTGAAGCGGTATACAGCCCAGGCCGCCAACACCAACAGCAGAGCGGTCAGCAAATAAAACCAAATACTGTTTGTCAACGTGAGCCGAAGATTCGACACGAGTAAGCTACCGCCTAACACGGCTGCGTTCATTGCGCTTGCGTTCCTTCCGTCAATGTTTCCACGGGCCAGCGCGGACGCGCTTGATGTGACCAGGCCGAATCGGCAATTCCGCAACGATTCAGTTTCCAGGCAAGATATCCGATCATGGCGGCATTATCTCCGCAGTGCGACAGCGCGGGAAAAGCGCATGGAATACCCATGCTTTCGGCCAAATCATAAATACGCTTACGCAACAGTGAATTCGCCGCCACTCCGCCCGCCGCAACCAGGACCTGAGGCGCGGTACGTTGAGCGGCCAGCCTTACTTTGCGAATCACCGATTCGATGGCGGCTTCCTGAAACGAGGCCAGTATGTCGTTTTTCGAGGACCGAACAATTTCCGGCGGCAAATCACGAAGCTTGTACACAACGGACGTCTTTAAACCCGAGAAACTGAAATTGAAGGTGTCGTCCTGCATGGCCAACGGGAAAGTGAAGCGGTGACCATCACCTTGTGATGCAAGACGATCCACGTCCGCTCCCGCCGGAAAGGACAATCCCATGAGCTTGCCGATTTTATCATATGCTTCACCGAGCGCATCATCGAGAGTCGAACCTAACACGCGATAACGTCTAACACCTTCGACTGAAATAAGCATCGTGTGCCCGCCGCTGGCCAGCAGCACAAGAAACGGGAGCGGGAGATTGCCGTGGGACAGCTCCGCCGACCATAAATGCGCCTCGAGATGGTGAATGCCGCGAAAGGGCTTATTTAAAGAAATGGCCAAGCCGCGAGCATAATTAGCGCCCACCAACAGCGATCCGATCAAACCCGGACCGATGGTGGCGGCAATGAAATCAAGATCCGACAAGCGAATGTCAGCTTCGTGAAGCGCTTCGTTTGCCAGCCCGTCAATCAATTCAAGATGCGAACGGCCTGCGAGCTCCGGTACAACACCGCCGTAGGGTTTATGCACGGTCTGCGTTCGCGTGCAAACCGACAGGAGTTTTCCATCTTGAAGGACGGCTGCGGAATTCTCGTCGCAACTGGATTCAAAGGCAAGAATCCGCATGATTCGCATTAGACTTTAAAAATGTCCGGGGTTTCAGAGTCTATCGGCACGCCACCGCCAAGAAATGAGCAGAGCCATTCCGTTTGCGCAAGAAACTCGGCACGCTCAAGACGATGCCGCGTTTCCATCACGTCTTTTCCTACGGCAACCACGCCGTGATTGGCCAACAAGTATACCGAAGCGGTGCGGCTCGTTCGGATCAGCGTTTCCGCGAGTTCGGCGGTACCGGGAATGCGAAAGGGAATAAATACGATTTCGCCGCATGTCATCGCCGCTTCGGCCAACAAATTTACACGAGGGACTCG
Organism: Candidatus Zhuqueibacterota bacterium; assembly: GCA_003818605.1. Taxonomy (GTDB): domain Bacteria; phylum Electryoneota; class RPQS01; order RPQS01; family RPQS01; genus RPQS01. The sequence goes on from RPQS01000089.1 coordinate 10,147, forward strand.
ATGTGCGGCGGCAAAAGCAGTCAAATACGGAGAATGAACGTGCAGAATACACTCGATCTCTTCGCGCGCAAGATAGACGGCGCGGTGCATCCTCCATTCCGATGATGCTCTGCCGGGATCGGGATTATCCAAGGCCAGTTCAACGATATCCGCTTCGTTAAGATTTCCTTTTTCGATATGCGAAGCGGTGATCAGAATTCGCCGTTCCGATTTACGCACCGAAAGATTGCCGTCCGTCGCCGGAAGGAAGCCCGACAGGTGGAGAGCGCGAGCCGTTTGAATCAGTTCGGTCTTCGCGCGAATTTCTCCGCCGTTGTTCATCTATTGTACTCCATCCGGCGTGATGAGGCTGAAACCTGTGTATTTTCGCAGCGGCGGCGGCACCGTAACGGTTCCATCGTCGTTCTGATTGCTCTCTAAAAGCGCGACCAGCAAACGCGACGTGGCTAATCCGGATCCATTCAACGTATGCACGAACTCTGGCTTCCCGGAGTCTTTACGGCGAAACCGAATGTTGGCGCGGCGTGCCTGAAAGGCTTCGAAGTTCGAGCAGGAAGAAACCTCGAGCCATTTCTGCTCGACCGGCGCCCAGACTTCAAGATCATAGCATTTAGCCGCTCCAAAAGATAAATCGCCCGTGCACAGACTCACCACGCGATAGCGCAGATTAAACGCTTCTAAAATGGATGCGGCATCGTTGACGAGCAATTCCAATTCTTCGTATGAGGATTCCGGCAACACGAACTTTACGAGTTCCACTTTGTCGAATTGATGAACGCGCAGAAAGCCGCGTGTCTCCTTGCCGTACGAACCCGCTTCGCGGCGGAAGCAGGCGGAATATCCGCAGTAGTAAATCGGCAGATCAGATTCGGCGAGCAATTCGTCGCGATGATAATTGGTAATGGGAACTTCCGCCGTGGGAATCAGGAAGAGGTCATCCACTTCGCAGTGATATAAATCCTCCTCAAACTTGGGAAGCTGTCCGGTGCCGAAAAGCGAAGCGCGATTAACTACGAAGGGGGTCGAGATTTCGGAATACTTTCCGTGCGACCGGTGCGTATCCAGCATAAAGTTGATTAACGCCCGTTCAAACGTCGCGCCGGGTCCCCGATATATGGGAAACCCGGATCCGGTTATTTTTGTTCCTCCGGGAAAATCCAGAATTTTCAGAGATTCCGCCAGCAAAAGGTGATCGCGCGGCGTAAAATCGAAACGGGCGGATTCTCCTGATTCCCTGCATACAACGTTATCCGCGGCGGACTGGCCGACCGGAACACTTTCGTGCGGAAGATTCGGCAAACGGGCCAGAATATCCTTCAAGCGCGTTTCGATTACCCGCAATTCCTCATCGCCGGAGACGATTCGGTCGCCGATGCTGCGGCTTTCCTCTTTCAGCGACGAAGCGTCTTGACCGCTCTTGGCAAGCTGTGCAATATCGCGGCTGATTGCGTTGCGCCGTGCCTTAAGCTGATCGGTTTCGTCTATCAGCGCACGCCTTTTGACATCCATTTCGAGCAATTCGACAATGGCGGTGTTTTCGCCTTTCAGAAGGAGCCGTTCACGAACGTGATCGGGAAACTCGCGGATGTATTTGATATCCAGCATAAAGGTGTAACCGGTTAAAGTCCTTCGCCGCGCAGAATGACAAACAAGGTCATAAACAGGATTTTAACGTCCAGCGGCAGCGACATGTTTTCGATATAATAGAAATCGTATTTCAATTTGACGGGAATCTGATCGGCGTTTCGGTCGTACTTCAAGTGAACCTGTGACCAGCCGGTCAAACCCGGTTTGACTTTCAGGCGGCGTTCATACAAGGGAATCTCGCGGATAAAACGCTCGACAAACTCGATGCGTTCCGGCCGGGGTCCCACCAGACTCATTTGCCCGAATAGAATATTAATCAACTGCGGCAACTCATCTAAGCGAAGCGCGCGGAGAATGCGTCCCAGCGGCGTAATGCGCGGATCTCCCGCCACGGCCAGCACGGCTCCGGTCTGCGCTTCGGCATCTCGCCGCATGGAGCGGAATTTATAGAGAGTAAACGATTTTCCGTTTAGCCCGACGCGTTTTTGCGAATAAAAGATCGGACCGGGCGACGACAGGGGAACAAAAATTATGAGGATCAACCAGACCGGTAGAGTCAGCAACAGAAGGAACACCGCAAAAACAAGATCCGTAAGCCGTTTGAGGAATTGTTCCGTTCCGGACAAAAGTTCCGCGCGGATTTCCACCAGCGGGTGCCCGTAGACGCGAGAGGGACGCACTTCTCCAATGAGCCGCGGGTATTGATCCGCCGTAACAAACGTTCGAACGCGAAAGGCGCGCAGTATTCTCAGTAAACGACCTGTCCTGTTTCCGTGAGGATCGTCCGGTACAAGCAGAACGGCATCAATCTTTCGCGACTGCAAGATATTTCTGAGTCGGGAGAGAGTCCCAGCCCGCTTCGGTAAGGCCGGGAGAATGGGCAAATCCGGCAATTCCACCAGCGATTCGCCAACTCGCATTCCCAGCTCCGGGTGCTGCGAAATATATCGCAGCAAGGTCTGCGCTCGATGTCCGCCGCCGACCAAAAGGGTATTTAACGTCCCTATTCCCCGAATGCGTAATTCGCGAAGAATCGTCAGCAGTCCCAGCCGATTTCCCGCCACGATGATAAAAATAGCCAATCCATATGAGGCAAGAATTATACGCGAACTGGGCAGAGGTTGATCGGGATTGAACGTTAGAATGAACAGAATCAATATACCGAAGGCCGCGGCTTTGAGTGACGATTTAAGCGCCGCCGCCCGGGATTGCAGCGGATCGAACCGATATAGACCAAACCACGCAAAGAGCAGAATCCAATACCCCGTGACTACCAGACTCGGCCCGAGCAATTCACTCTGCGTAAAACTTACCGGATTCGTGAACATTCCCGTATGAAACCGCCACCAGTACACTCCAAAGAAGGCCGTCTCCAGGAGAACAACGTCGCAGACGAAGAGCAAAAGACGGAGATACCAACGGTGCTTCATGGTTGCTATCGTAAACTACATTTGCGAAGACGCCGAAAACTTTTCATACTAATTGCTTTTCGGATTAGTCTCTGCCCCACACACCGATTGATTCCGATCTCGCAGGAACGGGTGAATACTCAGTAAAGTAAAGAAAAGCCAGTAAGCCGGAAAACCGATAACATCTTCGAACATCATTCCGATAAGGACGGCGATTAAACCGGCGCGAAATGCTATTCGCACATTTTCGCTATCTGAATCCAACACTAATGAATTGGCATGACGTTTCACAGCGATAAAAAGCGAAAAGATCATGCCGCATAGAAGAATTGTACCCACAAGACCAGTCTCGACTATTGTGTCAATGTAGGAGTTGTGAAGTTGTAAATTCGCCATAAGGTGCGTAACATGATCTGCTGAAAAGGCTATAGATGTGCCGATTCCCTGTCCGAATGGGAAGGATTTCTCCGCCATCTCCCATCCAGCGCTTAATAATAGAGATCTCTCGCCGACCGATGCATCTCCCATACCGTGTCCTAAAGACGATACACGGTTGACAAGACTGCTTGGGACAACCATTATCGCCGCCACGACGGCAACCGTAGCCGCCGACAGTAAATACCATCGGCTTTTCATTGTGCTGAGAAAAACGATAAGCATGAGCATCGTACATAGTATTGCTCCACGCGTTAACGAGAGCATAATACATACAAAACCGGTCAAGGCGGCAACTCCGAATATTACGCGATACACTCGACGATAAGGAATGCGCATGGATATAACCATCAAGGCTATAAAAGGCATCAGTGAATAAGCCATTGCGTTGGAATTGTTCCATAATCCGAAAAAACGTGCTTCCTCTTTCCCGATTACGGCGCCGGCCATATTGGATAATCCGGTGGTTGCCGCAGTTAACATGCTGTAAGCAACGGTGGCGGCTGTGAATAGCATCCCCAAAGCGATAGCAATGAGAACTCGAAAAAAATCCTCGCGAGACCTAACCATATCGGAGAAAACGATCATAATCAAAAATGGATAAAAATTAAAAGCAAATCGCCAATAATCGTATGTTGGAGTCCAGATTATTGTAACAAGCCACCATAAAAAGAGGAAGCTACTCCATACCAGAAAAGCTGTTATGCGCCAATTCAAATCACCAAGAAAGAATTTCCGAAACAGAAGGGTGCATACTATTACAAATAGGATCGCCGTTGGAACCTGCCAGAGCATTAAAGTCGGAAGGGCCGTAATAAGAAAGGCGCAACTCCACAAACCAAGCTGCGGATAACGCAGTATGAACAGAACACAAATTCCACCCAACAACACAAGAGCAAGCAGCGGCGCCCTACTCCAATTGTTCCAGATAAGCCAGCCAATAATAAATGCAGCAGCCAAGCCCAGCCCAAATAAAGGCTGCCAGCCGATGCGTTCCTTTATCGTTGTATAGGAGTTGAACCGCATGTTAGTCAATAGACGCGTTATACCGACTTGCCTCGCCAATTCTGAATAAGCGACTGCATCCGGCTGTAACTCGGGTGGGTAGGATCGGTGCTGGCTTTTTTAAGGAATTCAAGAAAGAGCGCAAAGGCTGCACTAAATACGAAAGCCCCCACCGCCGCGATTACAACCATGAAACCACGCCGGGGCCAAATTCGAATCGTTGACAACGTCGGAGGATCCAATCGCATCAGCGTTGGTGTGTTTCTTAACTCATCAATTTTCGCTTGTTCATGCTGCTGAACAAGATAAGCGACTAAAAGCTGCTGTATTTCAATATCCCGCATAAGACGGAGATATACCATTCCTTTTTCAGGCGTATCCTCCATGTGAAGAAGAAAATCTGCGTTGCCGCTTTCAATTTTGCTTTTAACAAGTCTGTTTAGAGTTTCTTCGATACTGGCAAGCTTTATTTTAAGATAGTTCAATTCCGGGCTGTTCTGGCCCATTATACGTGCATTTATCTCCATTTCGGTCTGCGTCGTTAATCGCTGCGCTTCGAGCGTTGCGACAGCTTGCAGTGTCGCCTTAACTTGCTCCTCAACATTCAGTATTCCGGTTTCAATCTGGAATCGAGACATACTGTCTTCCAGCGAAGTCAGACGCGCGCGCTCTTCATGAAGTCTCGCACCTATGAATTCTTTTTCTTTAGTAGCACTATAGGTTTTCAATTCCCTATTTCGACGATCCAAACCATCCACAAAGCATTCAACGATTCTTTGCGCCAGTTTCGGATCCTTATCTTCCGCATACATAATGATGTGATATGTGCGATTATCCAGTTGGAAGTCCGTTCGCGCTTTCAGCACCTTAATGACATCTTCTATCGGTTCATCTTCCATTTGATAGACCGAACGCAAGTGGAGTGTGTCTACAATTTGCTCATTCAGCCATCTGCTTTTTAAGATGGATACGTATGTCTCTTCAGGTACCTGACCGAGCGTCGGCGCAAAACTCGCAAGCCCACCCAGAGCCCCCAGTTTGGAAGCAATCAAAGCACCAATACCGGGACCCGACGACTCATGCGAACGTATAACCGCCGTACTGCGAAATCGCGGCGTAACAAGAAATGAGATTATTCCTACCGCCACGGTTACACTGATAACCCCGGTCAGAATAAATTTCCGCCAGAGAAGCAGAAACGCCAGAAGATCAAGCAAATTCACTTGTGGGGATGAATGGT
>RPQS01000090.1 GCA_003818605.1 Candidatus Zhuqueibacterota bacterium
ATGACGGTTACGATTTTTGTTGTTCCGATATCTACACCGCACAGCAGGTCAAAATGATTGCTTGATTTTTTCATCCGTTGACTTGCTCCTTGCTTTCATAAGATTTCTGGGCGGATATGACTTTTCCGGGTATGCGCAAATCCAGTGTTTGAAACGAAGCGACAGGAACATTCTGGTCATGCAGCAGATCCAGCGCCCCTATCCAGGACAGTTCCGAGGCACCGGTACCGATAATCAATTCCACTTGAGGATGCGACATTGTCGCCCGAATTTGGCCGGAAACGTAATACAATTCGCTGAGGTCCCGCCAAGCTTTCATGGAGACCGCACGCACTTTATTCACTTCGCGCAATAAGGCAAGAGTGGGTGCGTCGGTCAACGCCTTTCCCTCGCGCAGCTTGATAGGGCGGGGAGGAGTGAGAATCGGAAGATCCCACACCCAATTGGCCGCCAGGGGCGCTACAACTATGCTGTCCGATGTAACCAGTATCAGCTCGTCACAACGCACAGCCGCGACCGGAATGCGTTCATGTACGCGAATCTCAATCGTGTCTGGAATGCGGCGCTGTACATACGCGTAGCGAATCCACGGATGCGATTCAATCCGGAATTTTACTGCGGAAGTGGACACGCGGAACAATGTAGTACCCACCGACACCTGCGCCAACTTCGCAATTTGTTCATCCGCCACAGTTGAGTTGCCGCTAATCTGAACGTGAGCCACTCGAAAGTGGCGGCTTGCGGCAGCAACGCGACCGGCTAAAAATCCGGCGAATGGTCCGCACCATAGCGGAGAACTTGTCACGATAACCAGCAGCGTGATCGCGGATATCGCGGCCGCTCGTCGGGATCTATGCCGTATTTCAGATCGCGATTTCAAACGGATCCCCGTTAAAACCTACAGTTTTTATTTCGGGTTCTAACAGCACATGGAATTTTTCGTAGACACGACGGCGAATCTCTTTCACAAGCGCGCAAACATCCGACGCTTTTGCGTTTCCCATATTCACAATAAATCCGGCATGTTTCAGGGAGACCATCGCGCCGCCAATAGTCAAGCCTTTTCCGCCAACCGCTTCTATTAGTCGTCCGGCAAAATCGTTGGGCGGCCGCTTAAAAACAGAACCGGCGGAGGGATATTCCAAAGGTTGCTTGGCGCGCCGAAGTTTCCAGACTCTGCGCATTTCTCTGAACACACTCGCGCGATCTCCCACAGTCAGTCGGTATCTGCTCTCAAGAACGATTGCATCCTGCAGTTCTGGCGCCGAGCGATATCCGAAATGAATATCGTCCCGGCACAGTGTTTCGATGCGATTGTCTCGCGTTAGTATATCCAGCTCGATAAGCGTGTCTGATATCTCCATCCCATATGCGCCGGCATTCATATACAAACCGCCGCCCACGCTGCCGGGAATACCGGACAGAGCCTCGATTCCCGACAGTCCGCACAGCGCGGCAGACGCGGTTAAATCCAACAAACGCGCTCCCGGCCCGGCTGTTAAAATCGTTTTCGATTGTTCAATCCGATTCAGTTCCCCGCCGGACTTAATAACGATGCCATTGAAACCATCATCCGAAATGAGAATGTTGGAACCCAAACCAAGATGGAAGTATGAAACCTGCTCAGTTCGAACGATGTGATACAGTTTTAAAAGGTCAGCAGCGCTGCACGGTTCCGCGAACAATGCCGCTGATCCGCCGATGCGAAATGTCGTCCGTAGCGCAAGCGGCTCATCTCTGCGAAAGGGGCACGGCGCGGAGCGGCAGATGCGGTCAACGAGCTTGCTATCCACGGCTGCCCTGAAGAAGTTTCTCGGTAACTTTTGTGATACTGCCTGCCCCCATAACAACCAAGGCGTCTCCGGGTTGAATAAATCGTTTGACTTGCACGACCAGCTCCGATGCCCCGATGAGTTGGACATTTTTTGCGCCGCACCTGCGAGCTTCCTCTGCAATCAACTCCGACGTCACACCCGGTATTGGCCGCTCCCGCGCCGGATAGATATCAGCCAGTAGAACCACGTCCGCCAAACTGAGTACGCGACCGAAATCGGTCGAGAAATCTCTTGTACGTGTGAATAGATGTGGTTGAAATAAAGCCACAAGTCTCCGTTCGGGCCAGCAGGTTCGCGCCGTCTTTAGCGTGTTTTCCACTTCGGTCGGATGATGAGCATAATCGTCTACGATTATGACACCGCCAACCTCACCTTTGATTTCAAAACGGCGATGGACGCCTGAAAACTCTGATAAAGCGGCGGCGATTACTTTAATCGGAACATCCAATTCCTCGCCCACAACGACGGCGGCCAATGCATTTAAAACATTATGGCGACCCGGAACCTGCAGCTGCAGCGTGCCGACCTCTCGGTTGTCGCGAATCACGGAAAATTGAGTGTGCGTATGTTCGGAAACAACATTTGATGCACGGTATCGGCATGATTCTCCGAATCCGTATGTTACTACCGGTCTTTTTATGCGGGGGAGGATAGCGGTGATATTGGCTTCATCGCCGCATACCACAACGCTTCCGTAAAAAGGCACTTTGCCTGCGAATTCCACGAAGGCATCCTGCACACCGGCCAAATCCGTATAGGTATCCAAATGCTCCGGTTCGATAGTTGTAATTACAGCTAATGTCGGTGTGAGCTTGAGGAAGGACCGGTCGAATTCATCAGCTTCCACGATGAGCAGCTCTCCGCTGCCCATCTCGACGCCGGATTGCAGCGCGCGCACAATTCCGCCTACAATCAATGTGGGATTCAGACCGGCTTTCTGCAGAACGGATCCGACCATGGAGGTCGTCGTTGTTTTGCCGTGCGTGCCGGAGATCGCAATGCCGATTTTCAAGCGCATCAACTCCGCCAGCATTTCACTGCGGGGAATCGTTGGAATTCGCGCTTCACGGGCGGCGCGGATTTCCACGTTTTCGGCCCGCACGGCCGAGGAAAATACGACTACATCGGCACCGCGCACATGTTCCGGTGCGTGACCTTCCTGTATGTCTGCCCCCAATGCGTTCAAACGCTTTGTCACTTCGGAAAACTGAAGATCGCTGCCTGTCACGATAAAACCGAGATTGAGCAGAACTTCGGCGATGCCGCTCATACCCGCGCCGCCGATTCCGATCATATGCACGTGCTTGACGTGGCGAAACAGCTTGGGTGTTTTCATGATAGACCGGCTAAAGTAAGTGCAATACCCGCAATTCTATCTGCGGCGTCCGGCCGTGCCAAGGATTTCATGTGAGATGCCATTTGCGCGAGTTTCAATTCGTCCTGCATGCTGTCCTTGATTACGGACATAATCTTGCCGGCGTTTAACTCGCGGTCGGGAATTATCACGGCTGCTCCACGTTCGACGACGGAGTTCGCATTAGCCGTCTGGTGATCGTCTGTCGCAAAAGGGTAGGGGATGAGCACTGCCGGAAGCCCTATCATGGCTAATTCGGCAAGAGTCATTGCTCCGGCCCGGCATACCGCCAAATCTGCAGCTGCATAAGCACTTGCCATGTCATCAATGAATTCCCGGACGATCAGCCGTTTCGCAGCAATCGCCGTTTGAATTACTGTTTGGTCGAGACTCGAAGGAATACCCAACCGACCGGTTTGCCAAATGACGTTGAAGGATTCAAGCAATTCTCTCAACGCGCCGGCAATCGCTTCATTGATGGATCGCGCACCCGCCGAACCGCCGAATACAAGAACGGTTTTCCGGGATGCATCTAAGGCCCATCTTTTTTGAGCGGTGCCGCGATCTATGGCCGTGAAAGACGCACGCAAGGGATTTCCCGTAAATTCAACTCGCACCCCCGGCAATCTGCTTTTCACGTCTTCAAATCCCGCACATACCATCGAAGCCTTTGGCGCCAGCCTTCTGGTCGTATAGCCGGGGAAGGAATTCTGTTCCTGAATCAACGTGGGTATTTTCAGATGCTGAGCGGTCCATAACACCGGTCCCATAACGTATCCTCCGGTACCAATTACAGTATGTGGACGGAATCGCGATAATAACGCCAGACTCTGCCCGAAACTTACCGCTAATTTTATCGGGAGGAGCATGTTTCGAAGTATGTGCTGCCGCGAAAAGCCGGAAATCCAAAGCTTATAAAGCGTTTCCCCCACACGCGGAATAACCGTAGCCTCCAGTCCGTGGCATGTGCCTACAAAGATCACGGTAGCATTAGTACATCTGCGCGAGAGGGCCTGCTGGATGGCTAAAGCGGGAAACACGTGTCCGCCGGTTCCGCCGCCCGCGATGATAATTCGCGGAGATGTGAGATTCGGATTGTTCACACAAAAAGATAATTTTGGTCGGCAGTGTCCGACCTTTTCTGAGATTGCCGGGAGATATTGAGTAATATTCCGACAGCTCCCAAAGTCATCATCAAAGAGGATCCGCCGTAACTGATGAACGGCAAAGGCTGTCCTGTTGCCGGGAGCAGTCCGAGAGTGACTCCCACATTGATGATGAAAGAAAGCGCAATTGCTAGAGTGATACCGGCTCCCAAATAATATCCAAAATTATCCGGTGCGCGCCGTGAAATTTGCCAAGCACGTACGAGAAGCATTGCAAAGGCGAAGAGCAGTAGCACGGCTCCCGCCAGTCCGAGTTCCTCACCGACAATGCTGAAAATGAAATCCTTGTACGGTTCAGGCAGGAAAAAATGTTTTTGTGTTGATGCGCCTAATCCAAGTCCGGCCACACCGCCTTGTCCGATTCCGATCAGCGATTGCTTGACATGGTAGCTTGTTTTCAGAGGATCAAGTATCCCGCTGAAAAACGCGTCTAATCTACTATGCATATACGGTGTCAGCCACGCAATTAGTCCGAGCGGAACAGCGCTCGCGGCTCCGACGAGAATAAACGGCTTCAACCGGATGCCGGAAAGGAAGAAAAGAAGAGACGATGTGCCCAGTACTAAAAGTGCCATGGAAAGGTTTGGTTCGATCAGCACAAAAACAAATGTCGCGAACGTGATAATCAAGGCCCCGCGATAGATCTTCCGCTTGTCGAAAGCGAAGGGATCGTCGCACATGGCCGCGAATCGCATCGCCAGATAATTGACGAGAGCAAATTTGGCTAATTCCGCGGGTTGAAAGCTGAATCCGCGAAGATAAATCCAGCGGTGAGCGGTGGCACCCGGCGGTTGCGGCAGAATGAGTACGACGATCAGGCTTGCAAAAGCTCCAAACCAAATCCACCGCGCAAACTTCCCTAAAATATGATAGTCCACAAAAGCCAGCACAATCATGCAAACCAGTCCCCATGCCAGACGACCCACATGATTCCAAAAGATGGCCATCGAGTCGCCGTGATGGATTCGCCACGAATGCGCGGCGGAAGAAGTTAAAACGAAAATCGCGCCGCAGACGCACAGGGCCAAAGCAATCACCAGCAGCCATACGTCGTACCCCGCTCGTTTTTCGAGGTTCATCTGGCTGGATGGAGTGGAGGCGGAGGGATATCCCATTATGCGCTCACCAGTGCTTTAAAAGTTCGGCCACGCTCTTCGAAATTGTTAAACTGGTCAAAGGATGTACAACCCGGTGATAAAAGAATCGTATCGCCCGGTTCTGCAATGCGTCGCGCTGCAGCCAATGCTTCCTCGATGTCGCGCGCTTCCTCAATCGGGAGTTTTTGCGGCAATTCATCCCTCAGCTTGGCTACCGCTTCACCGAAAACGACGAGTCTTTTAATGGGCTTGGGGAATCGCTCCATCAGCGGAGCGAACGATTCTTTCTTAGGTCGTCCACCGAACAACAAAATGACGTTCCGTTCAAACGAATCCAGAGCCGTCATCGTCGCAATCATGTTTGTGCTCTTGGAATCGTTAAAGTAGTCTATTCCGTTTTGCGAAACCACGAATTCGATGCGGTGTTCCACGGGCCGCGCCTGCCGAAGTCCGCGTCCAATTGTATCGAGTGAAACACCGAAATTGAACGCCGCCGCCGCTGCCGCCAACGCATTCATCTCGTTATGCCGGCCTCGCAGCGGAAATTCGCTTCTATGAACGATGGATTTTTCAATGCCGCCCTTTCGGAAGACCAATTCGTCTTCCCGCATGCCGAATTCGCTCCGGGAATCCCGCCCGAACCGCACGATTCGGCCGCGCATCTTCTCCGCGAGATGCTGAACTCGCTCGTCGTCACCGTTGAGTACGGCCTTATCCTCGCTGGTTTGGTTGGCAAACAAGCGTGTTTTCAATTCGGCATAGACTTCCATCGTGCCGTGGCGGTCCAGATGGTTCTCGTACAGATTCAACAGTACACCCACATTTGGTCGCAGCCGTTCGACGTGCTCAAGCTGGAAACTCGAGACCTCGACAACAAACACACTGTCACTCGCCGCGGGTAGATAGCCGCTCCAAGCTGTCCCCACGTTCCCGGCCATGGCAGCCTTCAATCCCGCTTCTTTCAGGATTCCGGTAATCAGGTTTACCGTAGTGGTTTTTCCATTGGAACCCGTGACTCCAATCCAACGTCCGGGGAATACACGCGCCGCAAGTTCTAACTCAGACCACACCGGAATGCCGCGATTTCGCCACGACCTTTCGAGCGGCTCCGGCGGAACGACTCCGGGCGAGAGAACCACCAGATTGAAAGCCTCGGTTTCCGCGCGGTGATGGCTTCCTGTCTCAACGTCGGCGCCGATCTTCCGCAGCTCCTCAATTGCGGAAGTCAACGTGTCAAACGATTTGCGATCCGAAACCAGCGCATGCCCGCCGAGCCGATGAATGAGTGTTGCAGCGCCGATTCCGCTCCGAGCCATCCCCAGTACGAGAACTCGCTTTCCGGTCATATCCACAGCCATTTACCGCACCTTAAACATGGTCAGACTGACTAATACTAACAAAACCTGAATAATCCAGAAACGGACAACCACTTTAGATTCATGCCAGCCTAATTGTTCGAAATGATGATGAAGCGGCGCCATGAGAAAGACACGCCGCCCCTCTCCGTATTTCTTTTTCGTATATTTGAAATAGAGTCTCTGAATGATTACACTCAAGGCTTCGATCACGAATATTCCGCCGATAACGATTAAGAAGATTTCCTTCTTTAACAGAATTGCCATGGTTCCCAGGGCGGCTCCCAAGGCAAGTGCACCGGTGTCGCCCATGAAAACCTGCGCGGGATACCCGTTGAACCACAGAAATCCGAGCCCGGCCCCCAGCAAAGCGGAGCAGAAAATCGCTAGTTCGCCCGAACCGTCCAAATAGATGATGTTGAGATACGCGGCGAATTTCACGTTGCCCGTGATATAGCTCATCGCGGCAAAAGCCGCAGCGGAAATGGATGTCACCCCAATTGCCAATCCGTCCAGACCGTCCGTCAAATTCACGCCGTTGGATGTTCCCGTGACCACAATCAGCACCATCAGCGGATAGAAAATGCCGAAATTGAACATCACATTTTTAAAGAACGGCAGAGTCGTTTGTGTAACCTGTGCGGCAAAGTTATGACCGAAAAGATGGGAATACAATAATATAAAAAGTGCGATCAATGCTCCCAGCGTAAATTGACCGAGGAGTTTATAGCGCGCTACCAATCCTTTCTTCGTCTTGTGTACGGCTTTCAGGTAGTCATCGAAAAATCCGACCGCACCCATCCACAAGAAAGCCAGTAACGTGAGAAGAACGTAGAAATTCGTCAAATTCGCGAACAATAATGTGGGAATCGCGACCGCAACCAGAATCATCAGACCACCCATGGTCGGCGTTCCCGCTTTAGTCAGATGAGTTCGCGGTCCGTCGGTGCGAATTTCTTCACCGATCTGGTACTGCCGAAGTTTGCGAATCATCCACGGGCCGACAATGAAGGATATCAAGAGCGCCGTTAAAGCGGCCATCGCCGAACGAAATGTGATGTAGCGGAACAGGTTGGCTCCGATAATCACATCACGCAACGGAAGAAAGAGATGGTAAAGCATCAGGCAAGCACTTGTTTCAATTTGTCCACCACTCGCTCCATTCGCATTCCACGTGAACCTTTGACCAGAATCGCGCTAAAATCGGCCGCCAAATTCTGCAATCGCTTATCGAGTTCTTCATACGTCTCAAACGCAAACGCCTCGACGCCGCCCTGTCGGGCTTCCTGAGCGGCGATGCGGGCGAAGCTTCCCAGAAAGATACCGCGCTGTACTCCGAAAAGCCCAAGTTCCCGTCCTAAAGTCCGGTGTTCCGCTTCCGCGAAACTGCCCAATTCATTCATGTCGCCTAAGATCGCCAATTTCTTTTCGCCGCTTAATAGCGAGAGAGTCTCCAGAGCCGCACGCATACTTCCGGGATTGGCGTTGTAACAATCATCCAGCAGTACAACCCCGCCTATTTGTTCGACCCAACCACGCCCCGGAACACCCTTCCATTCGACAAGAGTTTTTACGCAATCGCCTTTTGCGATTCCCATAGACACTGCAATCGTCACCGCTGCTAAAGCTGCTAATGCCGCCGGTCGGCCGGGGATGCCGACTTCCAGTTCTTCGCCGTCGAAAGTGAAATGCGCGCGGCCGAGCGCATCAAAGTTCAAATTCACTCCCCGATGATATTCCCCATCCCAATCTGCGGGCGGTAATTGAAAACCGTAGCCGACCTTTTTCGGATTTCGCTTGGCTTGTTTCCTGACCAATTCGTCATCGGTCGGAACAAATGCCGTACTTTGTTCGGATAGGAAGCCGTACAATTCACCTTTTGCCTGTGCAACAGCAGCGAGATTTCCGAAACCTTGTAAATGCGCTTTTCCGATGGAGGTCACGAGTCCGTGCGTCGGTTGGCATATTTCGCACAGGTTTTGAATGTCTCCGATATGAGATGCGCCCAATTCCACAACCGCTGCCCCGCAATCGGAGCCGATTGATAAAATCGTCAACGGCAGACCGATTTCATTATTCAGATTGCCCTGCGTACCGGCGACCTTGTAGCGCAAACTCAGAAGTCGTAGCGTTAAATCTTTCGTGGATGTCTTGCCATTTGTTCCGGTGATCGCGATGATCGGCATGGTCAATGTGTTGCGCCACGCCTGCGCCGCGATTCGGAGCGCGGTAAGTGTATCATCCACGCCGATCAGCTGATTTCTGAACGGTTTGGCAATTTCGGAATTCATCCACTCGGATTCGACTATCGCGGCCTTTGCCCCCCGTTTGAATGCTTCCGGCACAAAATCATGCCCATCCCGATCAGCTGTCAGTGCACAGAATGTATCACGTTCGCGTATGGTTCTCGTATCAATCGAAATCGGTCCCAGCGGCGTGTCCGGTTTAAGATCGGAGATTTTACCTCTAACCGCTTGGCAAAACCAACCTATCGTCGGCAGATTCACGCGTTGTACCCCGCGCGCTTCGACCATTCCAGCACGATCTGCCTGTCATCGAAGGGATGTTGAACTCCCTGAATTTCCTGATACGTTTCGTGTCCTTTGCCCGCGATCAACACGATGTCATCATCACCTGCTTCATTCAATGCCATTTCAATAGCGGTGCGGCGACTCGCGTTGCGGATGAAGGTGCTCTTTGGTGGAAGTCCCGCAGCCATGTCATCGAGAATGCTTTCCGGATCTTCACTTCGGGGATTATCGCTCGTTAAAAACAGCAAATCGCTGAGCCGATAAGACACTTCCGCCATCAGCGGTCGCTTGCCTCGGTCGCGATCCCCTCCGGCTCCCACGACAGTGAGGATGCGCCGCGGATTCAGTTCCCTTAGCGTCGTCAGAATCTTTTCTAACGCATCGGGTGTGTGAGCATAGTCCACAACAATCGTAAATGGCGCGGAAGTCAGTACGATTTCAGCGCGTCCCCGTGCCGGAACCGCTTCACGCAGCGCTTGTGCTGCCGTCGTCAGCGGGATATTCAGGGCGTCGGCAATGCCGATCACAGCTAATACATTGCTGGCATTAAACGAACCAATCAACGGAGTAGTGACCGGAATCGTCCGGTTCCCGGCATGCAGTGTGAAGGAGATTCCCCGGCGACTCAGTTTCAGGTCGCGGGTATGGAAGTCGGCTTCACTCTCTATTCCGTATGTCCGTACTGCGCCGTGTGCCGCTCCTTTAAAATGATCCGCGTGTGGATCGTCCACATTGATAACCGCAGTCGCATCCCTATCCTGTTCGCGGAATAACCGCAATTTCGCTTCGCGATATGCGTCTTCCGTTCCGTGATAATCAAGATGATCGCGCGTGAGATTGGTGAAAGCAGCTACGCGAAACGGAAGCTTCCATATCCGTTCCAGATCAATGCCGATGGAGGTTACTTCCATCACCACGTGCGTGAAACCTTGATCGCGCATGGCGGCAAAATGCGCCGCCAAATCCGTGGACTCCGGCGTTGTTCGCGGTGTTTCGATTTGCGTGTCGCCGTAATAAATCCCCAACGTTCCCGCCAATCCCGCTCGAATTCCGGAATATTCTAATACTCCCCTCAGAATCGAAGCCACGGTGGTCTTCCCGTTTGTTCCGGTCACACCTACCAACGTCAGTGCTCGCTCCGGATGGTTGAAAAAACTCCACGACAATTCCGCCAGGGCTTTGCGCGCGTTCTCAACCAACACGATTGGAACGTCTTTTCCAGTGCTGATCTCTGATTCGCTGATAATCGCCGCCGCGCCTTTAGCAATCGCTTCGCGAATGAATTGCGAACCGTCTGCCTTCAATCCCCGCAGAGCTATAAAGAGCGAACCCGGAATAACTTGTCGTGAATCGTATGCGACGGAAGTAATCAGCGGATCGCCGATTCCGGCCGTTCGAATTATTGGCAATTCGCCAAGCAGCGTGCTGAGTGGTTTGCGGTAATTCTTCGACACGAACGAGCTCAGCCTGTGATTCCATGCAGCTCGCAAGTCGTACCGGCGGACACCGGTGTACCTGCGGGCGGATATTGTGATACAACCGTCCGGTTCCCGGTCAAACGGAAGCTCAGGTTTCGTAGTGATAGTTCCTGAATTGCTAATCGAAACGGCCAGCCTTCCAGTGAAGGCATGATGACAAGCGAATCCGATGATTGTGCGGCTCGGGAGCTTGATAATACCGTTGTCGGCTTTGGAGTTGTATGATTGACCGCGAAGACGGCTTCCGCAGGATTGTTGCGCACGGCAGCGCGATTCGCCGCCATCTGTTCCGGTCTTAACGGAGTCATTTCCTGCGGCCGGGCTAACAGAAGCTCTTCCACGACACTCTTGAAAATCGGCCCGGCCACCGTCGCGCCATAGTATTCGCCGCGCGGATCGTCTATCATGATCAGCAGCACGTAACGGGGATTATCCACCGGAAAGAAACCGACAAAGGATGAGATATAACGGTCCTTATAGTACGTCTTTCGCACGTGATCCACTTTTTCCGCTGTGCCGGTCTTTCCGGCAATGCGAATGGCGTCCACCTGAACCGTGGTACCGGTTCCGTAGGTAACCACGCCGGCCAGCATATCGGCCAGATTAGCGGCAACATCTTCCGGCACAACGCGGCGTATAACTTCGGCCGGGTATTCGGTATGGGTTCCGGACGGGAAATCTACCGCGCGCACTAAACGGGGCTTCAACAAAAGCCCGCCGTTGGCAATACTGGCATAGGCCATAGTCAATTGAAGTGGAGTGCAGGAAATTCCCTGTCCGTAGGCGAGGGTAGCCTGAGTGGAACCGCTCCAACGCGACGGTTGCGGAATCTCACCGGCCTGCTCGCCGGCGATTTCGATGGTTGTCTTGTTGCCGAATCCGAAATCCCGCAATTTATCATAGATTTCTTCGCGACTGAACTGCTGACAGACTTTTACGGCTCCGATGTTGGATGAGAATGCCAAGACCTCGTCCAGCGTCAGCGAGCCGTGGCGATGCGTATCATGAATGATCGCGCCCGGCACCGCGTAGGAACCGTTCTCGCAGAAAATGCGGGAGCTTCGCGTGAGTTTGCGGCTTTCCAGTGCTTTGGCAATGGGCACAATTTTTAAAACGGAGCCCGGTTCCACGACGTCTGTTACTGGCCAGCACCGCCGGTCTTGTGTCCGGGCGTCCCCCGGAGCGTTCAAATCGTAGGACGGTGAAGTAGCTAAGCCAAGCAAGTCGCCGGTTCGGGGATTAACCGCAATGGCACAAGCTCGTTCGAATGCTTTTCCACGCAGACCTTCCCGTAACTTATCTTCGAGAATGGTTTGTATCTGAAGATCGAGTGTCAGCGTCACGTTGGCACCGCGGAACTCGATGGGTTGTGGCGATATCGGCGCTGCCGACTTGCGCAAGGCATCTACCCTGCATAATTCACGATAACCTTCTCCGGACAACTCGTCATTCATGGCGGCTTCTACGCCTTCCATGCCCATTCCGTCTACATTAGTGAAGCCGATAATGACTGCGGCGGACGTGCCGGAAGGATACGAGCGGCGAGGTTCCTCGTCAAATTGGAAGCAATTATAGTGCAGATTCTCGATCTTTTGCTTGGTTTGCCAATCCACTCTCCGGGCAAGGTATGAGAAGCCGCCCGTCACTAACCTCTCGCGGATTTCTCGCCGCGCCTTCGTCAGTTGCGTTGCCAAAGTGCCCGCGAGATTGTCAAAATCAATTGCATAGCACGGTCGGTATCCGATGGCGTAAGTCAGCGGCAGAGTTACGGCGAGTGCCATTCCGTTACAGTCACGGATTTCCCCTCGTGTCGGCTTCTGGAACTTGCTCACGAGCGATTGGTTGCGTGCTAAAGTGCGCCATTGTGAATGCTGAAAGACTTGCAGCTGCACGAGACGCACAGTGAAGGCCGTGATAAAAAAGAACAGCAGCACGGCTAATGCGCGTTCCCGTCCTTTTATTCTGTTCAGCTTACTCATTTTTGTAAATCCCCAGCACTTTGGCTTCGTCGCGGGCCGCCGGCGTCATCTCTTTTTCGGAGATTCTGACCGATGTCGTATGGTCGGGCAATGCACGCCAACCGTTTGTTTCCAATGCCCATTTTGCCAACCGGGAGTAGGATAGTTGGACTTCGATTTGCCCATCAAAATGTTGAACCTCCTTGCGGAGCGCCTCGATTCGCGAACGCTGCAGGCCAACGTCCAATGTCAACCGTTCATGAATTAAGTTCCGCCATGTAATCCCCACAGCCACTAAGCCGCCGGTCACGACTATGGCGCAAAGGCGGAATACGGGAAGCTGCCGCCGAATCACTCGCGGCAGTTTCTTGGGCCGGTATAGTGAAGAGGGTAGGGGAGGCGTGTAAGCCATGCTTTACTTCAACCCAGTTTCTCGATGACCCGCAATTTTGCGCTGCGAGCGCGGGGATTCCGCTCGATTTCCTCTTCATCCGGAGTGATCGGCTTTCGTGAAATGATCCGTCCGGTAGCGATATGTTCGGTTGGGAACGGTTCAAATGCGGCGGACGTTGGGGCCGCCTTCTCCCGCATGAAATTCTTGACGATGCGATCCTCAAGCGAATGGTAGCTTATCACTGCCAGTCTTCCTTGCGGTTTTAATAAATCCCAACCGGCTTCCAATCCCTTTTCCAATTCACCCAATTCGTCGTTAACCGCAATCCGCAACGCTTGGAATACCCGCGCCAGACTCTTGTTGGCGGTCGCAGGTACCGATTTGGTTATTACCTTCGCCAACGCCTCAGTTGTTGCCAACGGACTCTGCTCCCGCTCCTTGACAATTGCTCGCGCAATCCGCCGCGCTTGCGGATCTTCTCCATACATGGTGATCAGATCGGTCAAATCAGGCAAGGACAACCGGGCGAGTAGTTCGGCGGCCTTCTCGCCTGTACTCTGGTCCATTCGCAGATCGAGGGCACCGGCCGTTCTATGGCTGAACCCGCGGGAAGGATCATCCAAATGATGAGAGGATACGCCCAAATCCATAAGGATTCCCGTGACGGTACCCGCCGCGATTTCTTTCAGTGCTCCTCGGATGTCCGAAAATCGGCTTTGTACAAGTCGAACCCTATCGGACAGAACGGATCGGGCCTGAACTAAGGCCTCCGCATCCCGGTCACATCCGATGAGGCGGCCGGATTTGCCAAGCTTTTCACAGATCAGTTTGCTATGCCCACCGCCTCCGACTGTAAAATCTATATAGGTTCCGTCCACATCTGTGAGCAGGAACTCTGCCACCTGCCGAAGAAGTACTGGCAAGTGGAACGCTGTTTCATTAAGAGTTTTCAATAGGAACCAATCAACCGGAGTCAAACAAAGGTTAGGACGGACGAAGGTGGGGAGCCTGAGAACTCAATTCTAAAAATGCGTCGCCGCACTTGGAGATTTGAGCAGAAGTTGCTAAATTGTTAAGCAACGGATAAAGAGAGCTCCCCGCAGCCCGTCTGCGGACGAGCTGCGGGGGTATCCGCCAAGAGGCGGATGGCGCTATTGCGTAACATTCGGGTGGAGGAAAAACCGGTGCTCCCAATCATCCTTTGCAGTGACCGCGTCGCATCGGGAGTGAGCGGTGCAATCTGGCTGAGATCGAGCACAAACCGGCGGCATCCCCGGCGGTGAAAATGGCCGAGGATCGCCTGTAACTGGTTTAGTTCGGTCGAGCGGAACTCTCCGCACAGAGAGATGGTTACATCGCGGTCGAACTGATGAATCTGGGCGTGAAGACCCACGTCAATCCTTTCGGCTCTGTTCGGCCAGCTTTTGCCACACGTCTCCGGCTGTCAGCTTTTGTTCCGCACGATAAGCCTTGAAAGCCGCCGCGTCCCAGATCACAAAGTGATTCCAGCGCCCCATAAACACGATCTCGCGGCCAATCTTAGCCTGTCCAAGCAGGTTTTGGGGAACTGTAATTCGGCCCTGACTGTCCAACTGCCGCCAAGCGGCGTCCACTAACAGGGTGGTGTCGCGGGTTAGACTGTCCAAACTGGCGAAGCCTAAAACCGAGGAATCCGTCTTTTCCCAAACGCTATTGAACAGATCCAGGGGAAAAACGTTGATAAAGGCCGATGCTCCGGGGAACAGGACAATGGTGCCCTCATTTTCCGCAGGCATGGCATGACGAAAATCGGCCGGAATCGAGATTCGACCCTTATCGTCAATAAGCCCTGGATAGTGGCCTAAAAACGGAACCTTCGGTCTGGTGGGTTTTACTTCCAATGTCTTCCAATCTGTGGGAATTCGATCCAAAGATATAGTGTAATGACCCCATTGTCAAGCTTTTTCTATAGCTTGTTCACACTGGTGGATAACTCTTAAGGCAAGCAATTATTATTAGATATGATTCCTAATTTGGCACTATCAAAAAGTTTATCCACAAACGAGAGGACTCACTCCTCTCGTTTGCTTTTTTGGATCGTTTTTCCGACCTTTTTAATGCCTTAGTTTTGAGCGATTTTCCGGAATTCTAACCAGTTTTTGGGAATCACCAGTTTCCCGCGTTTTTGAGGCACTCTGCCTCAAGTTTGATACTACTTTTACAAGCCTATCTGGTCGTGATTTGGTCGCTTACAGGAATATCCAAATGACAGATCAAAGATTTTACATCACTCCAATGCTTCTCGCAGCCATTCTGGCCATTGGATTTCTGCTCGGTGGATGTGACGGCGATAGCTCGGATTCATCATTAAAGTGGACAGTGCATTCGTTCTGGCCAACCGGTTCCCTGCCCGTGCCATCGCCGAACGGCACGGCCGTTTTGTTTTCGCAGGAAGAGGCGCCTTCCGGTCTGTATCTGCTTCGCGACGGGATTGCAACCCGCGTGAATCCTGCCGGACCGGATATTCGGGCGGACTACGCGTGGTCAGCGGATGGTCAGACTTTTACTTTCTCCAGTCCGGGCTTAGCGGGGGAAGGGGCTGCGGGCATTTATGTTGCCGAATCCGCCACCCCGACCGTCTTCCAAAAAGTCTGGGATCGAGGATCGC
>RPQS01000091.1 GCA_003818605.1 Candidatus Zhuqueibacterota bacterium
CGCATCGCCCAACTCGCGGTGAGTCAGACCGTGGAAATTCTGCGGTGAAGGTTCCAGAGCGAAGTTCAATCCTTCACTCTGCAGCGATAAATTGGCCAAAGCCGCCATATCCATCGCGCGTTCATGCGCGACAATCGCATTGATGACCGGATATTCGGGGGAGCTTTCGTGCAAATCAATTACCAGATCCACCTTTTCCGCGCGCACGAGGGCGGTAATCGCATTGGCCGCGCGCTCCGTAAAGTCTCCGCTCGCGCGGCCCGGATAAGCTCGGTTCATATTGCGCGTTTCCGCTCCCGAAAGCTGCTGCCCGGAGGGAAAATGCAGGTAAACTTCGGGATCAGGCCATTGATCCAGAGGATTGGTGAACCTGCCGCCGCAGCGAAAAGCACGCATGCCCCCCGCGGTTTTTATCTCGAATTGCGCCGGCTGCGCTTCGCCCGGTTCTGTCGTCGTGAATGCGCTGTGATTAGCGCGCGGAATCACCAGCAGCCGACCGCGCGAAACGGAAACGTTTTCTACTAATAGATAAGTGGTCAAGAATCCCGCGACTTCGTTGGGATGCGTCCCGCCTAAAACGAGCATCGTCCCGCCCGGCTCGCGTCCTTCAAATATGTATACCGGAGTATCCGCCCGCGTGTTCCGTATTCCCGCAAAATAGTCCGATAACCGCTTGGTTGTTTTCAAAGTTGACGATGGATACAGCGGTTCGTCTTTTCGCGCCGACAAGAATTCACGGGAAGCGATGGCGCACAACGCTGCGATAACAAGCAGGAAAACAATTCCACGGATATTATGCGAGCTTGGATTTCTCATTTGATTAAAAACACTCGCAGCAAAAAGGGAATCAAAGCCAGCGCGGCTGTGGCTTGCAGCCTCCAATCTTTATCGCGTAGGACTTCACGGATGAGCAGCAAGCCGGTTGCCAGCGCGATCGCCCAGTAGAGCCAAAACAGGATTTGCGAGATGAGATGATACATAATTTTATGCGCTGGTTCGTCTCAAGACAATCCCAATAGCTTAGCCAGAGGATTTGCCCAATAAATCATGCCGATTCCCCACAGCATCGCCAAGATCGCGGGGATGGCGCAATACTTAAGAATCTGGTTTGGTTTGGCGTCTACAATCGGCGATGACAAGATTACCGAAAGTCTTGTAGGCGGTAGGAAATCTCCGATGGATGCCAAGAGCGATAGCGCCGCCGCCACAATTATGTCATTTTGTTTGAGCAGAGCTAAGAGCAGCGGCACACCCAAAACGCTGGCCGATCCGTAAGCGGACACGCCGCCGAATAACGGCACCAGCAAGGCCATACCCGCATAGAGTAGAGCAGGCGGCAGCGTGAGTGTGTTGACCACAATAAATCCGCGCGCGCCCGTCAGTGTGAGAATCTGAATAAACATGCCGATTCCGGCCAATAATCCTACAATCGGCAGCGATTGCCGAACAGCCCACGTCAGAGCATCGTCCGCGCGTACGCGATCTCCCGTGAAAAAACCAAGAACTCCCGACAGCACGAACATGAGCGGTACGCCGATATACGGCACATACTGCGGAAATGATTTCGCGCCGAACAGCAGCGCCAGCAGCAGAATCAGCGGCAGATACAACTTAAAACCGTGCGTCGTGTGGCGCGAAGGCGGCAGGGCGGATAAGACGTTCGCATCACCCAGCCGCGCAGCGGATTTACCCGCAATAATGAACGAACACACAATCGCCAGCGGCAATGTGGCAATTAAAAGCGGCCATCCGAATCCGACGTAGGGCATGTCCACGCCGCTGCCGATAATCATGGCGGCGATATTGATCGGCGGAGCCACCATGCCGAAAAATGCGGCCGTGGCGATAAACGCGCCTGCCCGTGCCCTCGGCATTCCCGCCGCAATCAACACCGGAGCGGCCATCGCCCCCGTCGTCAATACGCACGGTGCGGTTAGTCCGGTCAGCATTCCCGGAAACATTACAAAGAGCGTGAGCAGAATGAGCAAGACGCGTGGCACGCGTCCAAAAGTTCTCACGATTCCCGTATTGAGCGAAGCCAGCGCGCCGGATTTCTCGAACACTGCCATGAAAAAGAGCGATGTGACCACCAGCAGAATCGGATCGAGATACAGCATCGTTCCTTCGACCAGATGCCGCACCGGAAATCCGTTCCCGGCGATAAGCGCGCCGACAACCGACGCGAGTGCCAGCGACAAACCGGTGGGCAGCCGCAGCAGAAAAACTCCCGCACAAAGTGCGGCGATCATCGCCAGTAGAGTCCAGCCTTCCATCCGCTTAGGCCTCCCCGTTGCGGCGGCGGCTTCTGTATTCGGAATCGCTATTTGTCATTGGTTGTCGGGGATGTGTTGCCGAGAAAGTAAACCGGGGAAAGACCGATATCCGGCGGTGTTTGCGGATCAAAAGGAATTCCCGCGGCATTCGCGACGTCTTCGATGTGCAAAAGATTCAGCACCGGCACTCCGGATAACAAGAAATCGAACACGATGCCGGAAAGTTCATCCGTCGCACTGTCCGTCCACGGACTCTTTCCCGGATCAATCCAGCCGCCGGGCAGCATGCGGCCTTCCGGTCCTTTACCCAGCATGGCTTGATTGCCGCCTATATTGATCAGCAAATGGTAGCTCTTCGGATCTCCGAACAATTCGCGTCGAAGTTCAGTTTGCTTCTTCAGTGATCGTGATTTAAGAATCGGATATTTGAGTTCATCTGCCTTTCGTCGCAGAAAAGATTTGCCGCCCGCCGGAAGTCCGCCGCCCACGTCGCCCGATCCTCCCAGACTAACCCAATTGGTCCGGCGTTTCAGGATTTTTTCCCGAACTAAGAGGTCTTCCATGTCCAGCCACGTGAACTCTTCCTGATTTGCGCCGTAGCTGGATGCGCCCAAAGAGCAGATGCGTAAAGATGATACACCGAGTGTTTGCACCGCGGACAGCACGGCCAAATTCAGACCGGGGAACGATCCGGTCATCGTAATCAGAACCGTATCGCCTTTGCCGATGCCGTGATCCAACAACTCGCGCACGATGTACGCCGCAAAATCCGGAACAGCCGCCGTCCGCTTCGCTTTCACCGATCCCAGCGTCGTTGTAATCCGCGAATATTCCTCGCCGATCAGTCCCGTCCGGTTAGGATCCAGTTCAGCGTTATACAAACCCAGAGAGACTTTACGCGCATATAAGACTTGTTCAGCGGTTTTCATTCGTTCCGCCGCTTCCCGCATGAGATCATACGCCGGATGCGGTTTTGTATCTGCCGCCGCAATAGATGAGACAAAGAACGCAAGAAGCAGCAACGCCGCAACGGCATACCATTTCAGTCTGATATGTCGTATGCCGCAACGTTGTTTTTTTTCATCCCTCATCCTTTATCCTTCATCCTTTCTTCACTGCCCCGCCGCCGCCCCATCACGCCGTGGATCGGCCGCACCGATCAACGAATGCGAAGTCGGATCGAATTGAATCGCATGTACGCCGCCGAAAAACGAATTGATTGTGCCGTAGGGATAAATCTTCCAGCCTTTCGCAGCCAGTGCATCCAGCGTCGTTTGCGGCACGCGTGATTCTACAACCAAGGTTTTCCCCGCTGGAAAAAAGCGCGGCGCGTTCATGGCCTCATTCAGCGGCATTTCAAAATCCAGCACATCAATTAACACTTGCGCGAGTGTCGGAGCGATGCGCGCGCCGCCCGGTGAACCGATCACTAAAACCGGTTTGCCGTCCTTGCGCACAATCGTCGGCGCCATATTGGACGGCGGTCTGCGATTGGGAGCCATCACCTTTCGGGATGTGGAATCTATAGCGAAATCGGCCATATGATTATTCATCAACAGCCCGAGTTCGGGCACGATCACTTCCGAACCGAAAAAGTAGTTGATGGATTGCGTGAGGCTTGCCATATTTCCCGCGCTGTCCACGACCACCACGTGCGTCGTGTTGCCTTTACCGAAAGCCCGCAGTGAATCCATCGCGGGCAGTCTGTCAGGTACGCTGTCCGTGCGCAGGCGCGAGCGTGCCTCGCTGGTCCAATCGTCGGACAATAGTTGTTCTGAAGGTACGCGCGCAAAATCAGGGTCGCTTATCCATGTGTCCGCATCCTTCAAAGCTTGCCTGCTCGCGGAGGCCACCGCCTGAATATAGTCCGGGCTCAAATGTCCCGTGTTTTTTAAATCGAGCGGCTCCAGAATTTTCAGAATTTCCAAGAGCGCCGTTCCGCCCGATGACGGCGGCGACAGCGTGATGATTTCATAGCCGTGATACGTGCCGCGCAGCGGCTGGCGTTCGCGCACCCTGTACGAAAGCAAATCATCATTGCGGATGAAGCTGCCGCCCTTGCGCAGTGCGCGCACGATGTAGTCGGAGTAGGGAGGATAGTACAAATTCTCCAGCCGTGTGCGCGAGAGAAATTTCAGCATTGTAGCCAGCCGCGGCTGTTTGAGTTTCTGCCCCGGCTGCAGCGGCAGACCATCCGATAGAAAAACACGCGCTAAATTCGAGTCCGCCTGCAAATCCGCAATATAGTCTAAAATCATCGCCGATTGTTTTTCGGACACTGCATAGCCCGTATCGGCCAGTGCAATCGCCGGAGCTAAAAGATCCGCAAGCAGCTTCGTTCCGAACCGGCTGTGCATGGCCTGCCATCCGGCGGGAGACCCCGGCACCAACACGGACGTAGCCCCTGAACGTTGTACTACATGCTGCGAATCCGTGGGTTGAAAATATCCGGTTCGCTCCAAACGAGCTGGAGCGCGCTCCCGATAGTCTAAAATTGCAAAACTGTCGCGTGCGGCATCATAGTACAGCAGAAATCCGCCGCCACCCAAACCCGAGGCATGTGGTTCGACTACGTTCAGCGCCGCCACGGTTGCGAGCGTGGCATCTATCGCATTCCCTCCGGAATTGAGGATTTGCGCGCCCACTTGCGAGGCCAGCGGGTGTGCCGATACCACCATGGCCTTGGTTCCCACGGTCGGAACCGACCGGGTAAAAGAGGTGTCGGGAGGAGCGGGGGCTTCCTTAGTAGCGGGAGGGAGTACAACCGCTTTGGGAGCACATCCCCACATTAACCCCAGAGAGGCCAGCGCTGCGAAAAGCCATACCCGACCGATAGATCGGCAAAAAGTGGTTTTCATCTTGCTTAATTTCAAAGGAATTGCGATATTGTTGACGATATTCCAAGCCTTGATTCAGAGTTCAAGTCTGAATCTTTCAATAAATGAAAATCTTCAGGTTAAGTCAAGGCTTACTCACAAATACGGATTTGGGCATTAGTCTGTTCCCCAACATGATTGGGTTGAAAGAATCGTAAATGGACGATCAAACACTTCGGAATTGGCCGCTTGACAAGCTCAAGTTCATCCATCTGGAAATGGGAATGCAGTGCAACGTGCGCTGTTCCATGTGCTACCAGACGGATTTCAGCCCAAACTCCCGCCTGTCCGATGCCATTTGGAAAGAAAAGATGCGCCCCGCGTATCAGACAGCGGATTATTTAGTCATCGTCGGCGGCGAACCCACAGTCATTCCTTCTTGCCGCGAATTGGTCAAGCTCGTAACCAGCGAATACCCGAATCTGACGTTGGACATGGCGACCAACGGCTTGTTGTTCAATGGCTTTTGGGCTGACATGTTTTTAGAGCATGGCCACTGTATCAACTTCAGCATCCACACCACAAAACCCGATCTTTATCCGCGAATCGTACAATTCGGTAATCTGCAAAAAGTCATTGAAAACATAGATCACGTCGTGCAGCGCAAGGTGGAAACGGGATCCAGCTTGCAGATTCGCACCAGCGTCGTGGTCACGAACGATACCGTTCTGCAAATTCCCGATTTCATCTTGTGGAGTGCTGAACATGGTTTGGATCAAGTATTAATCATGACCGATCAACTCGGCAAGTTTCAGGACATACCTCAAGCTCAAGTGCGCGATTCCATCGAACGCGCTTATCAAATTGCCGATGCGAATCCGCAGATTGAAGTGATTAGTCTTGGAGACTTTGATTGGTATTATGCTTCTTTGCATGGATTGGATTCGGTGCGGCCGCGCACGTCCGGCAGCGCGCGTCGGGCGCCGTGTCCGACTGCGTTCGACGGAATCTATGTCAACGATGACGGTTCGGCCAAGCCGTGCTGCAGGTCATGGTATCTCTATGGAAATCTCAACCGGCAGACTTTACAGGAAATCTGGAATAGCGAGGCGGCTTATCGCTTTCGTCGTCGGATGCTTAAAATGGATTTCCGGGATTGCACGGTGGCTTGCGATCTGAATGCCAATCCGATTGACCACAGAATCGCTTTCTTGCGCAAAGCCTACTGGGTATTCCGCAGAAATCCGCGGAATGCGCTTAAAAAAGGCATGCGCAAGTTAGGTCTGACTACCGCACAAATAAAAAAGCGCGACTCATGAGAATGCGCTTCCGTCATATTTTTCCGATTCTGATTTTAAGCGCGGTGGTTTTACTGACGCCCGGCTCTGCTTTGGCGATTCCCTTGCATATTTCCGGCTCGGATTCCACGTGTGAAATCCGTTCCGTCACGAAGAAGAGCAAGATATTCCTGTCATGCGATGACATCGAACGGCAATTGCCCATCACAATTCGCCGCGATCCGACAGGCGGAATGTTCGTGCTCTGCACCACGCAGAACTGCGTACCGGTTTTTTTGCTGGATAGTCTGGAAGCGCAAATCAAAGACAGCTCGATTTACATTCAGGCTGATCGCGTCGCTGAAGTCCTCGGCGGCAAGGTAAAAGTCACGAAAAAAGAAATCACTCTGACTTGTCCGCCGCTTCCTTCCCTGCGTGTCGGTTCCGCCGTCGGTGATTACGCACCCGGCTTTCGTTTGCCCACCACGAAAGATTCACTGGTTTCCCTGCAAGAAATGCTCGCACGTGGGCCGGTGGTGGTTGCGTTCATCCGCTCGGGAGAGTGGGATCCGGTCAGTAAATCACTTCTAAGTTCTTTGCAGTCGAAGATGGATAGCTTGAGCGGAGCGGGGGTGGGAGTAGTAGCAGTGCACGGCTATGAGATGAAGGTTGCGGCCAAGTGGATTAGAGCTCTCGGCCTGACGTTTCCGCAGCTTGCCGATGAATCCTGTGCGGTCCTGCGCGGCTATGATGTTTTCGATAAAGGCCGGCTTGCCTTTCCTTCCGTGTTTGTCATTGACAAGAGCGGCATCATCCGCCTCCGCCTCGTCTTTGCCGACATCAACATCGTTCCCGATATTTCCCCGCTGATGGATATAATCCGAACGCTGAACGGTCAATAGGTGTCGCCGTGCGGGGTGTCCTTCCCCCGCACGTTTTTCGGTTGTCGGGGCACGATATCTCGTGCCCGTTCTCTGGCTCAAAGGAATCAACATGAAATTGGAAGACCTCGGATATACGGCCGAAATCGAAAAGCTCAGGATTGAGAATAATCTCAAAACTTTCGACATCGGAAGAGTCGTTTCCGAACATAAAGACCGGTATATCGTCGGGACGGAACAGGGAGATATGGAGGCTGAGATCACCGGAAACCTGCGTTTCACGGCGAACAGCCGCGCGGATTTTCCCGCGGTGGGCGATTGGGTTGCCTTGACGGTTTGCGATGCGGATTTCTCGGTCATCCAAAAAATATTACCGCGATTCTCGATGATTTCCCGGCAGGCCGTCGGTCAATTCGGCGAGATCCAAATCATCGCCGCGAATATGGATTATGCGTTCATTATTTTATCTATTGACAGGGATTTCAAGATCAACAGAATTGAAAGATACCTGACGATTTGTTCTGCATCGAGAGTCAGCCCGATCATAGTCTTGACCAAGACCGATCTGATAGATGAACACAAGCTCGCTGACATCATCGCGAGTATCAACCGGCGAATTCAGGATGTGCCGGTTGTGGCGATCAGCAATGAAACGCGCGACGGCTACGAAGCTTTAAAACAATTGATCGAAAAGGGGAAGACGTACTGCATGTTAGGTTCTTCGGGGGTCGGGAAATCCACCCTGTTGAATAACCTTTGCGGGCGCACCGTCATGAAAACGGATGCGATCAGCGACAGCACAGGCAAAGGCCGCCACGTGACGACCCGCCGGGAATTGATCGTATTGGATTCTGGCGGGATTCTCATTGACAATCCGGGGATGCGGGAGGTCGGAATCGCGGATGCCGGTCATGGCTTGGAGACTATCTTTGACCAAATAATAAGCCATGCGCAAAACTGTAAATTCAAAGACTGCACGCATACGGGTGAGACCGGATGTTCGGTCCTTGCCGCCGTTGAAAGAGGAGAAATAGACCGAAGTGCTTATGAGAATTACCTGAAAATCGAAAAAGAGAAAGCGTATTTTGCATCATCGGTCGCTGAGCGGCGAAAGCGGGACAAGAACTTCGGGAAGATGGTGAAGAATTACAAAAAGAGCATGAACAAAAACAATTACTGAGAATGCGCCGTGCGGGGTGTCCTTACCCCGCACGTTTTTCGGTTGTAGGGGCACGATATATCGTGCCCGTATTCTCGTCGAGGCGTGTATGTCACACTCCCGGCGATCTATCACCGCAACGTGCGCCGAGCAGGATTTCCAAACCCTGCCGCAATTTGATAAATGTAGGGGCACGATATATCGTGCCCGTTTTCTCGCGGCGGCACGTGTCTGCACGTGCCCCGCTCGGAGTTTCATTCCCGATTAGCCGGCATGCTCTGTCATGCCGGATGACGCGGCGGGACGGAGCCCGCCGCCGAATCGAATTTATTTCCCCCCGCATGCGGTGGGCTGAAAGGACGGTCATTTCATCAGCACCATCTTCTGCATCCGCACTTCCCTTCCCGCTTCCATCCGGCAGAAATACACACCCGAGGATAATGCCTCGCCATCAAACCGGGCGCGATACGTTCCCGGAACAAGCCAATTATCTACAAGTGTACAAACGGGATCTCCGATCAGATTATAGACATTCAGTTTAACAGTGGCTGCCTGTGATATGCTGAAAACAATCGTTGTAGACGAATTGAAGGGATTCGGATAGGCGGATAATTCGAGCCGTGTGGGAATCGTGGGAATGTGATCGGGGGGAACATCCAACGGGTCGGGTCGCGTTTTAATCAGAAACATGTCGTATGCCATGCCGGGCGTATGCGTTTGACCGGCGATTGTGTATCCTCCGTCAGACGTCGCAATAATGTCCACGGGTTCGTCGCGCTCAGTAAGATTGTAACAGCCGCTCCATAATACATTCCCGTCTTCATCGGTACGCCAGGAATAGACATCCGTAAAATAATCCATTCCTTCGCATTCGGGTTCGCCCGAACCGGTGATAACATATCCTCCGCCCGGTGCAGGAGCTATGGACATGGCATATGCATCATATTCTCCCTCATAAATCCGTGTCCAGACCGTATCGCCCGAGTCGGTAAATCGCGCCAAGAAAAAATTACTGAACCACGGACCGCCAACATCGGCGTTACCCGTGGCTATGACATCGCCGTTCTGCGTTACGAAAACATCATAGATGGCGATATCCAGACTGCTCACGTCTTTTGTCCATAAGGTGTCACCCAAAGCATTAATTCGAACAATATTGCCCCACCCCGCAAGCACAAAGCCACCGTCCGGCATCACTTCAATTACTCGACAGGCGTCTGTATCTAATGTAATATAAGTACGTGTCCAAAGTGTATCACCGTTTTCGTCTAACCTGAGCACATACATATCCCAGGGATTGCTTGAATATTGTCTATAACCCGCCACAATAAAACCACTGTCCGATAAAAGCTTTAGTGAATGGGCTTTATCGTTGTCTGGAGTTCCCCATGTCTTAGTCCAAAGTGTATCACCATTCTCGTTTAATCGAATTAAATATATGTCCGAATCCCAAGGTGGACCCATTGGCGCGATATATCCTACCGCGAGATAGCCGCCATCTTGAGTTGGAGTGACATCATAAGCCACAGCATACGAAGAATCACCGCCGTATCGGCGAGACCAAATCAAATTTCCCAAGCTGTCTGTTCGGAAAAATTGAGCTGATACATCGGGATCAAACACTAAACCTGATAACAGATAACCGCCGTCTGGTGTGCGGCACATCGCTAAGCATTCTTCGGTGTACAGTCCGCCGTATCTCTTCGTCCACAGCGTATCCGGACGCTCCGGCTGTGCCACAGCGTCAAACGTTATCATCGTACACGCGATAATTATCAGAAACGCTCGACATACCATCTCTATTCCTCCCAACAAAAAGACCCTGCCACCGAATAGATAGCAAGGTTTGAAAAGTCGTAACAATTGCGGACTTGTATATACTTCCCGACTACTCAATATACGCTGCCGAATCATCCCGGCTCCCGTTCAGGTTTATGAGCAGTATAGTATAATACACGTGCGCAGCAAAGTCAAGCCTTAGCAACCAAAACGGCGACCCCCGGCCGCCGTTTCAGCTTTCAGATTTCCGCTTTCCGCTTTTCTTCTTAGCTGCATCCGCTCGTCGCGCCGCAGGAGACGCACTTCAAACAGGTGCCGTTGCGGACCATCGTAAACTGGCCGCAGTCGGGGCAGGCGTCGCCTTCATATCCCTTCATCCGCGCTTCGGAAATGAGCTGGATCGCCGATTTCTTCCCGCCGTTGCCATTATCCGGAGCCATCATGATCTTCAAATGCGTGCTGCGCGGCAGAAGCACCGCCGGCTGCGCGGCTTCAACTTTTTCTTTGCGTTCCGCCACTGCCGCCGGAGCGGGCTTCTCGTCTACGGTGTGATGTTCGGTGGGAGGCGGAGTGAATTCCTCCTCATCGTCTCCCGCTCCGTTCACCGTGTCGTGCCGGTTGGATTCGCTGTGCGGATCAATATGCGCGAGGTCGTGCCGCCCGAGATACGTAATTGCCAGCTCGCGGAAGATATAGTCAATCACCGAGGTCGCATACTTGATCTGTTCATTGCCCGTCGTAATGCCGTTGGGTTCGAAGCACGTAAACACAAACGCATCCACGTATTCCTCAAGCGGCACGCCGTGCTGCAAGCCTAAACTGATGGCAATCGCAAAACAGTTCATCAGACTGCGGAAGGCGGCCCCCTCCTTGTGCATATCTAAAAAGATTTCGCCCAGCGTCTGATCTTCGTATTCACCCGTGCGCAAATAAACCTTGTGTCCGCCGATGCGCGCCTTCTGCGTGTAGCCGCTGCGCCTGTCGGGCAAGCGCCGCCGCCGTGTCTGGTAGATTATCTTCTCGACGATTTGCTTTGTCGCTTCGTGGCTGGATTCAATCGTAATCGGCTCGTGCTCGGTTTCCGCAATATCCATCACCGAGTTGAGCGGCTGTGAAAGTTTCGATCCGTCGCGGTACAGAGCGAGCGCTTTAAGCATCATCTTCCAGCCGCGTGCGTAGCAGTCTTTGAAATCATCCACCGACGCCGCGCCCGGCAGATTGATCGTCTTGGAAATCGCGCCCGTGATGAACGGCTGCGCCGCCGCCATCATCTGCAAGTGCGCCGCCGCCGAAATATACCGCTGTCCGTACGCTCCGCATTTGCTCGCGCAGTCGAAAACCGGCAGATGCTCCGGCTTCAGATGCGGTGCGCCTTCAATCGTCATCCTGCCGCAGATATAATCGTTCGCCGCGCGAATCTGCTTCTTGCTGAAGCCCAGCGCGGTTAAAAGATCCCCGCCCGCCTCTTTATACTTCTCCGGTGTAATGCCCAACTCTTTTTCCGTGAAGTCTTCACCGACCATCCACGGCGTAATGGCAAACGTGATGTCAAACGACCCTTTCAGCGCGTCGTCAATCCGCTGCAAGGCCGCGTCATTCAAGCCCTTTTCCTTCAGCGATTCGCGATTGACATACGGCGCGCCGTCGAGTGATCCCGTCCCGCGTACGTACTGCGTGATTTGCCGCATCTGATCTTCGGGATACCCCAATCCCTCCAATGCGAGCGGCACTGAACTATTGATGATCCGGAAATATCCGCCGCCCGCCAGTTTTTTGTATTTCACCAGCGCGTAATCCGGCTCGATCCCCGTGGTGTCGCAATCCATTAAAAGCCCGATGGTCCCGGTCGGAGCGACAACGGTGGCTTGCGCATTGCGGAATCCGTGCTTCGCGCCGAGTGCCAAAGCTTCATCCCACACCGCGCGCGAGGCCTGCAATAAATCCGCCGGAGCATAATCGGGATCCAATCCTCGCGGCAGTACGGTTAATCCTTCATAAGGATCGAGCGTTGCATTATACGCCGCGCGCCGATGATTGCGGATTACCCGCAGCATCTCTTCGCGATTGCGTACGAAAGCGGGAAATGCTCCCAACTTCTCCGCCATCTCCGCCGATGTGCGATACACTTCCCCCGTCATCACCGCCGAAATCGCCGCACACCACGTTCGCGCCTGCTCGCTGTCATAGGGCATACCTAAAACCATGCACATCGTACCGAGATTGGCGTAGCCCAAGCCGAGAGTGCGATATTCCCACGATTTCCGCGCGATTTCCCGCGATGGAAATTGCGCCATCTGCACGGATAAATCTAAAACGACCGTCCAGACTCGCGATGCGTGCCGGAAACTTTCGATTTCAAATCGCCGCTCGCGTGTATCAATAAACTTGGTCAGATTCAGACTGGCTAAATTGCACGCGGTATCGTCGAGGAACATGTATTCCGAACACGGATTCGAAGCATTAATCCGTCCGTCGTTCGGACACGTGTGCCACTCATTGATGGTCGTGTCGTACTGAATTCCCGGATCGGCGCACGTCCATGCGGCTTCGGCCACCTGATTCCATAGATCGCGTGCCCGCATCGTCTTTGTGATGCGGCCATCCACCCGCGCGCGAAGCGACCACGTTTCGTCGCGTTCCACCGCCGCCATAAATCCGTTAGGAACGCGCACGGAGTTGTTGGAATTCTGTCCCGAAACCGTTTGATAAGCCCGGTGATTCCAATCCGTATCGTACGTATCGAAATGCAGGCTCGTCACACCCTGCCGGGCTAATTGCACAACGCGCTGAATATACGTTTCCGGCACGAAATCTCTTCGCGCCCGCAGAATCGCTTGCCGCAATTCGTCGTTCGCTTTCGGATCGAGTCTCTGTGGATCGTCGAGTGTGGAAGTGACAATTGCTTTAAGCATTCCGTTTAACGCGCGTTCGCAAATCTTCGATCCCGCCACGAGGCTCGCCACTTTCTGCTCTTCGATGACTTTCCAGTTGATGAAATCTTCGATATCGGGATGGTCTATATCCAGCGAAACCATCTTCGCCGCGCGCCGCGTTGTTCCGCCCGACTTAATCGCTCCCGCCGCGCGGTCGCCGATTTTCAAAAAGCTCATCAGCCCGGAACTGACTCCGCCGCCGGATAGCATTTCACTATCCGCGCGAATTTTCGAAAAGTTCGTGCCCGTACCCGAACCATATTTGAACAGTCTCGCCTCGCGTACCCACAGATCCATGATCCCGCCTTCATTCACGAGATCATCGCTTACGGACTGAATGAAACACGCATGCGGCTGCGGTCTGATGTATGCGCTTTCCGATTGAGTGACTTCACCTGTTTCCGGATCAACGAAATAGTGTCCTTGCGCGTGTCCCGTAATTCCGTAAGCCCAATGCAATCCCGTATTGAACCATTGCGGACTGTTGGGTGCGGCCATCTGGGCGGCCAGCATGAAACGCAGTTCATCGAAGAAATTCCGCGCATCCTGCTCGCCGTCGAAATAACCGTATTTCCATCCCCAATAAGTCCAGCATCCGGCTAAACGGCGGAACACTTGCCGCGAATCGCGTTCCGAACCGAAGCGCGATTCCTCCGGCAATTTGTTTAGAACATCCCATTCCGGCTCCCGGCATTGCAGCCATTCCGGAACATTTTTCTCCTCGACAGGCTTGGTAGCAGCCGGTACTCCGGCTTTCCGTAAATATTTTTGAGCGAGGACATCAACCGCTACCTGTGACCAGCATTCGGGGGCTAAAATATCGTGGGCTTCAAAAAGAACCTTGCCGTCCGGGCTGGTCAGCTTGGAGTCCCACGGTATAAAGTTGAAGGCGTCAAAGGCGTCGGCGTCTTCGCGGGTGAAACAACGTTCAAAATGCAATGTGTCTCCTTATGAAGTGTTAGTAGGGGAGGAATAAAAGCTGTCGGAAGCGATAATAAAATGTGCGGAACGAAGCTGTCGGTCGGCTTAAAGAGAAAACCAACCCCTCGGGAATTGGACAAATGTGCCGAGGGGATGGATGCAAATCTTCCGGTTAGACCAAAGCCTCTAAATACAGTATCTGCCTCTAATGAGCAGTTGAACCACAACATATAGTATAACAGATGAGCGGCGGGTAATATGCAGGTTCAGATTCACCTTGTCAAGAGCCCTAACAAATCTTTCTAAACAATCCTGCCCTACGTTTATAACAATTAAATTATATATTTAAACAATGTTTCCAGTCTTTGAGTGATATATTAAAATTTTGTTAGGTCATGTGCATAAGTCTGGAATCGTTTAGAGCTTGAGCATTGGATTGTTCCAAACATTCACAAGAGGCACTTTCTGGCACCTCCGTTGCTTGAGAGGAATTGACCCTGCTTTATCGTACTTTAATTTCCCGAATTATCCCGCAAGGTTCGACTTGACAAGGTCGTTGGAATCCTTTATATTTTGAGGCTTTTGGAGAAAGGGTGCGGCGGGGCATTTCCCGCCCGAGCGTACAACCTCTTTTATGGAGTCCGAGTACATGCGTCTTCGTCCTGGCGCCCAGCGTAAGCCTTCCTATTTGGAAGAGCATCGCATTGATTACATAGACTATAAAGATGTAAAACTGCTGCAGAGGTTTCTCACACCACAGGGCAAGATTCTGCCCCGACGTTTGACCAGACTCACAAATATTCAGCAGCGGCAGCTCACCAGAGCGGTGAAGAAGGCTCGTCATCTGGCCATGATTCCGTACCACACCGATGCGGAAGCTTACTAAGATCACCCGAAAGGATTGATAATATCATGTCACGGATTTGTTTTATAGCCGGCCGCCGCCGTCATAAGGCGAACAGCGTCAGCCACGCCAACAACCGAACGCGCAAATGGCAACTGCCTAATTTGCGCAACAAGCGCATTTTCGACGAGCAAACCGGCGAGTGGGTCTGTCTCCGGGTCAGCGCGCGCGGTATTAAAACCATCATGAAGAAGGGCCTCCGACAGGCTCTGGCGGATGTGAAGGAGTAATCATGGCAAGCAAGAAAAAAGAAGGCCGGGTTATTATCCACCTCGAATGCACGGAAGCCAAGGCTGCCGGGAAGTCTCCTTCGCGCTACACGACCATGAAGAACCGTCACAACGATCCCGAGCGCATGGAACTCATGAAGTACAATCCTTTCATGAAGAAGCACACCCTCCATCGCGAAGTCAGGTAACGTTTATCCCCATCGCTTTTTCCCGCCGGCGGTCATCTGACCGCCGGTTTTTTATTTACCCCGATTCCCGCCTCCTTGAACGTACCCTCCGGGTTCCTTATATTGACAGCAACAAATGCGGTTTTAATAGATCGTATTGAATGTCCTCCATGCTATTCGCCGAGCTGGGGCTCCCGATCCAGCCGGAATTTTGATTACATGGTCGAACACTTACGATGTGACGATGGGTGCAAACGAGTTTTGGGAAATTTTTAGAAGTTGAAAATATTGGGATTATGCTGTCAACAGAGTGTGGATAGTTCAGTCATAGGGGGATAGTGGCTCGAACCGTCTTAGTCTTACATAGAAATTGGGTTTACGATTTCCGGATTTTTTCGATTTTTGGGGGGCAAAAAGGCGGCCATTTTGGATTTTCAGCAGGAAAGGTGGATAGAGGAAGGCAATGAAAGATAAC
>RPQS01000092.1 GCA_003818605.1 Candidatus Zhuqueibacterota bacterium
GCTTTGTGCCAAGGCAAATCCCTGAAACAGTGTTATCAGAAGTACAAGAATGGTATTTGCAAGTTTCATAGTCAGTGATATTTCCCCGAGCCGTGGTTAAGGGTTCGCAACCCGGCCGGAATCCGATTTTAAGGACGTGACAGTGTTACCAGACCGTGATCAGATAATTCGAAATAGAAGCGCACACTCGACCAGAGATAATCTGTAGCTTCAGTGACCAGTCCGCGTCGTACGGGATTATAATGCATGTACTCGATGCGAGCCGCGGCCGCTCTCTGACCGGGAATCAATACGTCGTCATAACGTTCGCGCCAAAGCGTGTCCGCAGCAAAGTCTGCGAGATGCAGCGACTTTGAGGTTTCACGTTTTAATGAATTCATGAATTGCGACACTGTTTTATCATCTGCCGTCTGCATCAGAAGAGCATGAAGATGGTCAGGCATTAATACATATCCGAAGCAATCTAAGCCGCATTGTTTCCGATAATGCTCAAAAATCGTTAGGATTTCTGTGCATGCATTAACGGAAACAAACCAGTTGCCGCGCTCGAGAGTAACCGTTGTAACGAAATGAAGGCTACCTACGAAATTCAGACGTTGATGACGACGACGCATATGATCCCCCGATTCCGGCCGGGTTGCGAGGACTTAACCCGGCTCGGCGCATCTTGCGATGCTTCACCGTTGTCGGACTCCCGACCGATCCGCGGAGCGAGATCGCGTCCGCTTAAAGCGAGATCTCGTCAAAGACGGACCAGAGGCGGACAATGGCGCCATTGCGACTCAGGATAGTTACAACGGCGTTAACAACGGACATGGCAGGCCATGTCCCTACCTATTCCTGTGGCGGTCAGGCGACCCTGCTCGGTGGAGGAAAGAATACGCCCCCCTTGTGTCCCCCCGTGAACGGGGGGAAATTAGGATTCCGGGCAGATCAGGGGATCTGCCTCGGCGGAAGCCACCCCCTTGTATCCTCCCGTGAACGGGAGGAAAGCCCGGCAAGCCGGGCGCTACGGGATGATCGCACGGCCGTGCGCAAGACCCACACCCAGGAGGGTGCGGGCTAGTTAATCGCGGGCAATCGCATTTCTCTTCGCCAATTTCTCCTTTGCAAACGCAACAATGCCCGGAATCACAGAGATCACAATGATGGCCATGATGGCAATTGTGAAATGCTCTTTGACCACCGGAATGTTGCCGAAGAAATATCCCGCTAAAACAAAACAGGAAATCCAGAGCAGCGTGCCGCTGATACTGAACATGAGAAAGCGCAAGTAATTCATGCGGCCAATGCCCGCCACGAACGGCGCGAACGTGCGAAAGATGGGCATGAAGCGCGCGATCACGATGGTCTTGCCGCCGTGCTTCTTGTAAAACGCATGCGTCTTGTCGAGATATTCCTTTTTGAACAATTTTACATTTTCACGGGCAAAAACTTTCGGCCCTACGAAACGGCCAATCCAATAGTTGCTGGAATCGCCCATGATCGGCGCGAGATAGAGCAGCAACAGCAAGGTACCGAGTTCGAGCGCGCCGATAGCGGCAAACGTGCCTGCTGCAAACAACAAGGAGTCTCCGGGTAAAAACGGAGTGACCACCAAACCGGTTTCGCAAAAAATCACGACGAACAGAATCAGATACGTCAGCGTACCGTATTCGCCGATCACCTGACCCAGATGCTTGTCCAGATTCAGAAAAAGATCAATGAAGCCCGTAAAAAGTTCCGCCACAGTTCCTCCTTAATGTATACGACACAGCCGCCCAATGAGGGCGGCTGTACTTGTCGGGGCGGCGGGATTTGAACCTGCGACCCCCTGGTCCCGAACCAGGTGCGCTACCGGACTGCGCTACGCCCCGAAAAAAATCAAACCGTATTATTCGCCCAACCTTCGCGGCCCACTAAAGGCACGAAAGAAACCTGCCCCACTTCCTTCATAATCGCCTCTTCCCCATTGCGCTGAATCAGCACGAGTTCCTGCATGCGCATTTCGCCCATCGGGAAGATCATGAGCCCCTGATCTTTGAGTTGCGAAAAGAGCGTCTTGGGAAATTTGGGCGCGGCGGCGGTGATGATAATCTTGTCAAACGGCGCGAACTCCGCCCAGCCAATGGTGCCGTCACCCTGCTTCAAAACGACATTCGTGTAGGCCTGCTCATCGAGCGCCTTGCGCGCCTTCTGTAAAAGGCTCATATGCCGTTCAATAGAAAAAACCTTGTGCGCGAGTTCCGCAATGATTGCCGCCTGATAACCCGATCCCGTTCCGATTTCCAGCACTTTATCGGAAGGCTGAAGCTCGAGCAAACTCGTCATGCGCGCGACAACGTAAGGCTGGCTGATTGTCTGACCTTCATCAATCGGCAGCGGAGTGTCGTCGTAGGCTCGGTCGCGAAAAGCGGGATCCACAAAATGGTGCCGCTTCACCTTCCGCATGGCTTCGAGAACACGTGTATCGCGGATACCACGCCGCTCAAGCTGAGTCAGCACCATTTCCTCACGTGACAATCGGTAGTTCAGCAATTTGAATCTCCCGCTCGTACCAGCGAGGAACTACTCTGATCAAGTGGCTTTAGAGCGTCTTTAATTATAGTAACTTGCGGGCAAAAAGTCAAGCCAAACGTCAACTTAAATCGGAATGTATTGCCATTATTATTAAACAATTATGGTATATTCAGAGATTTCTTTCGTCACACAGAAGGCCGCAGGCGTTGCCTGCGGCCTCCAGCTTCGTCGGGGCGACTGGATTTGAACCAGCGACCCCCTGACCCCCAGTCAGGTGCGCTACCGGGCTGCGCCACGCCCCGAATTTGTATCTAAAATATTGAGGATTTCGCGAAGTTCCTGCCGAACCTCCTCAACGAGTTCCTGTTGGCCGTTGCCTTTCGGTTCCGTTTCATCAAGCTGCGTTTTAGCTCCCGCAATCGTAAACTTTTGCTCGTAGAGCAGAGTCCGAATGCGCTGCACTAACGCCAGATCCCGTTCTTGATAGGTTCGGTTTCCCGCTCTGCTCTTTTTGGGATGGAGCTGCGGGAATTCATTTTCCCAGTACCGCAACACATGGGTGGGGATGCCCGTGATGCGGGATACCTCACCGATGGAGTAGTATAGCTTTCTTAGCGTAGGTACTTTAGAGTCGGTCTCCACGTCTGACGGCACCAGAGGAGTAAAACCGAAGGCCGAATATAATAAAAATCAGAAAGAAAATCCAGACATTCACGCGCCGAAAGTTCTATTCATGACCCGTGCTGCCGAAGCCGCCGGCGCCTCTATCACTGGAATTCAGCGTCGGCACTTCATTCCACACGGCATGAGCGACCGGAGCGATGATAAGCTGCGCGAAGCGCTCGCCGCGGGCGATGCGAACCTTTTCACGCGCGGCATTCATGACAATCACTTTCACTTCGCCGCGATAGTCCGCATCAATGGTTCCCGGCGCATTGGGAATGACAAGACCCGTACGCAGAGCGAAACCGGAGCGCAAACGAATTTGACCTTCGTATCCCACCGGAATCGCGACGCAGAAACCCGTCGGCAATGCAACGCGCGAACCACACTCTAAAAGAACATCATCGGCAGCAAGACAAAGATCCATTCCCGCAGCATTCGCTGTCTGATACGCAGGCAGATCCGCCAGAGCATGCGGAAGACGCTGAATGTCCACGGTCACGGACGGACGCGAAGTCACTTGCCGCGTTTCCGCGTTGTCTTTTTCTTCGGCTCGGCTTCCGGTTCCACGATGGTGGTCACGAGTTTCTTTTCGGTCAGAAGTTCGTTGGCCAAATCCTGAACCTTGCGCGTTGTGACGGCATCAATCTGGCGGCTGACATCTTCCAGAGAATGATAGCGGCCCAGATAGAGTTCCATGCGACCGAGACGCATCATGCGATTGGACACGCTTTCAAGACTGAGCATGACGCTGCCTTTAAGCTGTGTCTTCACGCCTTCGAGTTCATGCTTGGTCAGCGGAGTTTCGCGGATAATGCGCAATTCGTTCAGCACCATCTCGCGCGCGCGATCCACACGATCCGGATCGGTGGCCAGATAAACGCCCCACAGACCCGTGTCGCCGAACATTTCCGCGAAAGAATAGACGGAGTAAGCAACGCCGTGTTTTTCGCGGATATTCTGAAAGAGACGCGAGGACATTCCACCGCCAAGAATCGTATTCATCACCGAGAGCGTGAAACGTTCGCGATCACCATAGGACAGAGCGCGTGTGCCGAGCACCATGTGCGCTTGTTGGATGGCCCGGTGATGACGATCCAGACGGGACGTCAAACGGCCCATTCGTTTTTCAGCGGGAAAATGATTATCGCGTCCGAATTCAAGAATGGAACGAACGCGGCGGACCAAATGCGCGTGATTGACGTGCCCGGCGGCGGCCACTAAAATCCGAGCCGGAACATAGTTTCGCTTAACGAATTTCAAAAGACCGTTGCGCGTGAAAGCGCGGACGTTTGCGGGCGGACCGAGAATGGGACGAGCCAGCGGATGAGGTTCGAACAGCGCGCGGACAAAACGTTCATGGGCAACATCGTCCGGCATGTCCTCGTGATCGCGAATCTCATCCAGAATGACTTGTTTCTCTTTTTCCATTTCCTGCGGATCGTACATGGAATTGAGCAGAATGTCGCTCAGGATATCGAGAGCTTCATCCAACTGCTCATCCAGAACGTGCACGTGGAAACAGGTCAGTTCTTTACTCGTAAAGGCATTGACATATCCGCCGCCGCGTTCGATGGATCGCGCAATA
Source organism: Candidatus Zhuqueibacterota bacterium (assembly GCA_003818605.1). Taxonomy (GTDB): domain Bacteria; phylum Electryoneota; class RPQS01; order RPQS01; family RPQS01; genus RPQS01. The sequence continues at coordinate 4,751 of RPQS01000092.1, forward strand.
TCAAAGGCCGTGCGTGTTTTCGTGCCCTTGAACGCCATGTGCTCGATGAAGTGGGAAATGCCGTTCTCGGATTCCGATTCGTGCCGCGAGCCCACTTCAATCCAGATTCCCAACGCAGCCGAATGCACGCCGGGGATATTTTCGGTGACGATGCGCAGACCGTCGGGCAGTTTTGTTTTATGATATTGCGACAGCGCCACGATTACTCGTCCACTTTCGTGTGCTTGCGCGGAGGCCTGTGGCCGCCTTTGTCATCGCTTCTGCCGCCGCCGTGATGGGGACGGGATGAAGGACGTTCGCGAGGCGGCTGCGCCACCATGCCTTCCGGCACGGGAAGCAGAGCGCGGCGTGAAAGATCCAATTTACCCATCGCATCCACGTTGACGAGTTTTACATCTACCTCGTCGCCGAGTTGGAGATGATCCGTGACCTTTTGGATGCGATGATGCTCGATTTCACTGATGTGCAGTAGACCTTCGCGGCCCGGAAGAATTTCCACGAACGCGCCGAAATCGGTGATCTTCTTCACTTTTCCGTGGTAGACTTTTCCGACTTCGGGCATTTCGGTCATGCCGCGAATAATATCCACCGCGGCATTGACTTTGAATACATCGGACGACGAAACGCAAATCGTGCCGTCATCTTCGATGTCAATGGACGCTTCCGAACGCGCGATGATGTCGCGAATGGTTTTACCGCCGGGGCCGATAATCAAACCGATCTTATCGGGATCAATCTTAATGAAGACAATGCGTGGAGCGTACGGAGAGATTTCCGGACGCGGCGCAGGCATGGTTTCGGCCATCTTGCCCAGAATGTGAGTGATGCCTTCGCGCGCCTGCAGAATGGCGGTCTTCATCAGATTCAGGGAGATTCCCTTGATCTTGATATCCATCTGACAGGCGGTAATGCCGTCGCGCGTACCGGTGACTTTAAAATCCATGTCGCCGAGATGATCTTCATCGCCGAGAATGTCGGATAGAATCGCGACCTTGCTGTCTTCCACAATCAAGCCCATCGCAATGCCGGCCACAGGCTTCTTGATCGGCACACCGGCCGCCATCAGCGAGAGACAGCCCGTGCAGACCGTGGCCATGGAGGACGAACCGTTGGATTCCATGATCTCCGAGACCACGCGAATCGTGTACGGAAAATCTTCCCACGCGGGGAGAATCGCGTGCAGGGCACGCCAGGCCAAATTTCCGTGACCGACTTCGCGGCGCGATTGGCCGAGGAACTTGCGAATTTCACCCACGCTGAATGGCGGGAAATTGTAGTGCAGCAGGTACGGCTTGGTATAAACGCCGTCAATGCCGTCAATGCGCTGTTCATCGAATTTAACGCCTAACGTCACCGAACCCAAGGCCTGCGTTTCACCGCGAGTAAACAGAGCGCTGCCGTGCGTACGGGGCAGAATATCCACTTCACTGGTGATGGTGCGGATATCTTTAGTCGTGCGGCCATCCATGCGCGTACCCTTGACCGTATTGCGGCGAACGGCTACCTGAGAGCGATCATGCACCCAAGCTTTGACGTACTTTTCGGTATCGGGAAATTGCTCGATGGTGGCTTCCAGCGCCGCCAACTCGATTTCCTTCCAGGCCAAGCGGCGTTCCTGCTTCTGCTTGACATGACAGGACGCCTCGACTTGCTGCGCGAAACGCTCTTCCAGAAACGCATCAAGTTCGGGATTCCGAACCGGCTCCGGCCATTCCACTTTTTCGACACCGACCGCCGCGGCAAATTCTTTTTGCAGGGCGACGAGACGTTTGATTTCCGCATGAGCGATGGAAAGCGCTTCCAGAAAGACGTCTTCCGACACTTCCTTGCATTCGCCCTCGACCATAATGAGCGAGTCCTCGGTGCCGGCCACGACGACGTCAAGCTGCGATTCTTCGAGCTGTTTGTTCGTAGGATTGACTATGTATTCGCCGTTGATGAAGCCTATACGGAGCGATCCTACGGGACCCTGAAAAGGAATCTCCGAAACCGACAGCGCGGCGGACGCGGCAATCGTTCCGAGGAAATCCGGATCATGTTCGCCGTCCGAAGACAGCACATTAATCATGACCTGCACTTCCTGATGAAAGCCTTTCGGAAACAGCGGACGGATGGGGCGATCCGTAAGGCGCGCGCTCAGAATTTCTTTTTCCGAGGGGCGGCCTTCGCGTTTAAAAAAACCGCCCGGGATGCGGCCGACCGCGTAGAGTTTCTCGCGATAGTCCACGCTGAGCGGCAAAAAGTCCAAATCCGTTTCCGCATCGAGATTCGCCACAACCGTAGCGAGCACGACCGTATCCCCCATCGTGAGCCAGCAAGCACCGTCGGCTTGCTTGGCGATGCGGCCGGTTTCCAATTCCAATTTGAATCCACCGAATTCGATGGATTTCCTGACAACCATTCTTTTTCTCCGATTCTTCTTTAGCGGCGCAGTTCGAGAGCCTCGACGAGCTTTCTGTAACGGGTGACGTCTTTACGCGTCAGATAGGTCAAGAGTCTGCGGCGCTGCCCGACGAGCAGCATCAAGCCGCGGCGGGAGTGCGTATCTTTCTTGTGAATTTTCAGATGTTCGGTCAGATGATTAATCCGCTGTGTGAGCAGCGCCACCTGTACTTCGGGACTCCCGGTGTCTTGTTCGCCACGGGCATACTTTTCGATGACCGGTTTCCGATCGGTCGTGGTCAACGCCATGTCTTCCTCTTCGTCTTGTATTTCTATTGTCTGTTTAGCCAAAAACGATTCGCGGGTGGTCTCAGGAAACGTTCCGCATTACGCCGCGCTCTTGGATGAGCTGCAACACGGAATGCACGTCATCCGCGATTTGAATTTTGAGTTCCTGTTCGGACTCGAATTTTTTCGGACTGCGCAGCTTCTCGACAAAACGCAGCTCCAATGATTCATCGTAAATGTCCCGATCAAAGTCCAGCAGATGCGCTTCCACCGAGTGCTTGCCTTCGGTAAACGTCGGGTTGAAGCCGCTGGAGATCGCGGCGGCAAAGGTTTCGCCGCGCACATGCGCGAGACCCGCATAAATGCCATCCTTCGGACAAAGCTTGCCGGAAGCGATGACGCCGATATTCGCCGTGGGAAAACCCAATCGTCTACCCCGGCCGACACCGTGAATGACGACGCCTTTTACGGAATAGTGACGTCCCAGTCGTTCCGCGGCGGAAGCGACGTTCCCGTCAGCGATTAATTCGCGGATGCCTGTGGACGATACGATGGCATCCCCGACGCGAGTGGGATTGACGACATCCACCGAGAAACCGAGATTCTTGGACAACGCAATCAGCGTTTCGCGATCACCGAGACGCTGCTTGCCGAAGCCATGATTGAATCCCACCACGATTTTACGCATGCCGATGCGGCCTTTAAGAATGATCTGCACGAAATCGTTGGCGGACATCTGCGAGAGACCGTGGTCGAACTGCACAACTAAGGCCAGATCCACTCCGGCGTCGCGGAGGAGCGCAAGCTTTTCTTCCGGAGTCGTGAGCCGCGGAATGCGGGTTTCATCCGCAACCAGCACTTCGCGCGGATGCTGGGCAAACGTCAGTACCACGCTGCGCAAGCCTTGCGCTTTCGCGGCGCCGGTGACATGGTCAAGAATGGCGCGATGTCCGAGATGGACTCCGTCGAAGAATCCAACTGTAATCACCGAATCCTTGATGTCCGTAAAGCCGGACCATGAACCGCGATATACTTCCATTCCTCACTCGAATACAAATTCAGGACAACATCGCACCAAGTCGGACACAATAAAAGCCTGTTCCACGCGATACGGACCGACGGCCGTTCTGGTCAGCGAGGATAATGCTCCGCCCCACCCCATCATCGCACCTAAATCGCGCGCCAGCGAACGCACATACGTACCGCGCGAGCAGGAAACCGCCACCCTGATTTCGGGACGCCGGATTTCAAGGATGCGCAGCGAATAGATTTGAATTTTACGCGGCGGAGCAAGCTCGGGTTTTCCCGCGCGAGCCAGTTGGTAGCTTCGCCGCCCGCGTATTTTAATCGCGGAGACCGCCGGCGGAGTCTGCTCGATTACGCCGACGAAATTCTTCAGCGCGTTCGCAATCCGCGTTTCCGACCAGTCCGCAATGTCGCACGCTTGCGTTACCACTCCGTCCAGATCGTCCGTTTCCGTCGTGACCCCGAAACGGATGCCGGCAACATACTCTTTCGGCAGATCCATGAATTCATCGCAGCGTTTGGTGGCATCACCGAAAAGAACGATGAGCACGCCATCCGCCGCCGGATCCAGAGTTCCGGCATGTCCCACCGATTTCCATTTCAAAGCGCGGCGCAGTTTATTGACGACGGCAAACGAAGACCAGCCGCGCGGCTTATTCACCGATAAAATTAGTCCGCTTGCCTTCAAGCTTCCTCGAAAGCCGGCTTGTCTATCTTCGTGCGCACTTCTTCCCGCAGAATCGGGAGTACGCGGTCGCGCACGGTTTCAAGCGTTCCCTTCATGCGGAATCCCGCCGCGCGCTCATGCCCGCCTCCGCCTAAACTCTCAGCGATGCGCGCGACGTTGATGGAATGCTTGGAACGCAGCGACACGCGTATTTTACCTTCCCGCGTTTCGCTCAGGAGCGCGGCAACGCACACTCCGCGAATAGACAAAGCGATATCCACCACCGTATCGGGATCTTCCACGAGATGATCGAGCCGCGCGAACAACAGGCTGATCCGTCCGTTTTGATGGAGTTCCAGCGTGGAATACACGGCTCCCATCGAAAGAATATCGGCGGAAGGAATATCGTAATACATGCCGTTCGTAATATCCGTTACGTGCGCGCCGGCTTCGATTAAATCCCCCGCAAGGCGCAGCACGCGCGGCGTGGTATTGGAGTAACGGAAACGCCCCGTGTCGGTCAGCAAACCCGCCAGCAGATTGTCGGCCAGTCCGGGTGTAAGAATCAAATTCAGTTCGCGGAGCAGCAGAAAGAGCATTTCGGCGGTGGCTGCACACTCGACGTCCACAAAATTAACGGCTCCGAAACGGTCGTTCGACACATGATGGTCTATGTTGAACAGAATCGCGTCGGGAGTCAACAGATTTCGCACGTCGCCGATCCGCGACAAGCTGCCCGCATCCACAATCACCGCAGCGGCAAACGGAGATTCGGTTTTCGCCGCGGCGTAAACGTCTATGCGTTCCGCGCCGGGAAGATTTTTGCAGCGGCTGGGAACCTCATCTTCGAGAATGACGCGCGGCCTGGCTCCCAGCTGCGACAGCATTTCCGCGGCGGCTAAAGCCGAACCGACGGCGTCCGGATCAGGATGAATATGCGTAGAAACGAGAACGCACGCGCCGCCGCTCGCCGTTTGCCGGAGCAATTCCAAATCCGCGCGGCTGAACGTCACTCTTGCTCCTCGCCATTCGGTTGAGTTTCCCCCCGAACCTGTTTTAACAATTCTTCGATGCGCGCAGCGCGGGCGGGAGTCGCATCGTAAATAAAACGGACTTCCGGGTGCTGGCGCATTACTAAACGCTGAGCCAATTCATGCCGCACGACGCCTTTATGAGCATTCAGATGCTGCTGCACGCGCTGGGGAATATCCGCTTCCGCTTCACCGCCGAGAATACTGAAAAAAATCTTGGCGTAACTCAAGTCATCCGACACTTCGACGTCAGTGACGCTGATCATAACGTCAAACGGCATTTCAATGCGCTCGCGGAGAATCGAAGGCATGTCGCGCATGATTTCCGCCGCGACGCGCAACGGGCGTATATTCTTGCCGGGATCGTGTTTGCGCATGCTACTCATAATACCGTATCTGCGGCGAAATCACCAGAATGCGAGGATCTTCTTCCAGAAAAGAGAGAAGCGAGCGGAAACATTGTTCGACGGCGGCGGGAGTCACCGCCGCGCCGGAAATGATCAATCCGCCCCGCTGCCACACGTCTCCGAAATCCGCTTCCGCCACAGAGACGTTGAAGCGTTGGCGAATCCGTTCCTTGACGGAGTTCATGATCCGCCGCCGATCTTTTAAGGAACGGCTTTCCCCGAAATGCAATTCCACCGTCAGCAAACCCAGACAGCATTTCATGCAGACGTCTGCTCAAGCTTGCGCTTGACTTCGACCACCTCAAAGACTTCCAGTGTATCGTTAACCTTAATCTCTATATTGCTGTCCAGTCCGATGCCGCAATCGAATCCGGCGCGGACTTCGCGCGCATCGTCTTTAAAGCGACGCAGCGACGAGAGTTTGCCGCGCCACACTTCGCGGCCGTCGCGCAGCAGACGAACTTGACTCGTGCGCATGATCTTGCCGGACACCACAAAGCTGCCCGCAATCGTGCCGATCTTCGGAATGATGAATAATTCGCGAATTTCTACCAAGCCGACCACGTCTTCACGCGTATCAGGGGCAAGCAAGCCTTCGAGCGCGTTGCGAATGTCGTCTTCCATTTCGTAGATGACGCGGTAGACGCGGATATCCACTTGTTCACGCGTGGCCAGTTCGCGCGCTTTAATGTTCGGGTGCACGTGAAAGCCGAGAATAATCGCGCCGGTTGCGGAGGCGAGCAGCACGTCGCTTTCCGAAATTGCGCCGACACCGCGATGGACGATTTTTACGGCCACTTCGCTGGTGGAAATCCTCTGCAAGGTATCGCAGATCGCCTCCACGGAGCCGTCGGCGTCGCCTTTGATGATGAGTGACAATTCGCGCAGTCCGCCTTCGCGGATTTGCTGCGAGATCTGATCGAGACTCATGGCGTGAATCTGGCGGAAGGTTTGTTCGCGCTGCAGCAATTGGCGGCGCATGGCGATTTCCTTCACTTCGCGTTCGTTCTCGAAAACGATAAAGGTATCGCCCGCCTGCGGAGCGCCGGAGAAGCCGACCACCTGCACAGGTTCGCCCGGCTTTGCATCTTCCACGGCGTGTCCCCACTCATCGAACAGGGATCGAACCTTTCCGTACTGCTGTCCGGCCACGAAGTTGTCGCCGACTTTCAGAGTGCCGTTCGTAATTAGGAGCGTAGCCAGAATTCCGCGCCCCTTATCGAGACGGCTTTCAATAACCGTTCCGCGCGCGGCGCGATTGGGATTGGCTTTCAATTCCAAAATATCAGCCACAAGCAGCACTTCTTCGAGAAGATTGTCCATGCCTTGACCGAATTTCGCCGAGATTTCCGCCGATTGAATCTTGCCGCCCCATTGCTCAACCAAGACATTCGCTTCCGCCAATTGCTGACGGACGCGTTCCGGATCCGCGTTGGGTTTGTCAATTTTATTGATCGCCACGACAATCGGTACTCCGGCCGATTGAGCGTGGTTGATGGCTTCAATGGTTTGCGGACGCACCTGATCATCCGCGGCCACCACCAGAATCACGATGTCGGTGGTTTGCGCACCGCGCGCGCGCATCGCCGTAAACGCTTCGTGACCGGGCGTGTCGAGGAACGTGATGCTGCGGCCTTTATACGTCACTTCGTATGCGCCGATATGCTGTGTGATGCCCCCGCTTTCGGACGCGATGACGGTGGTCTTGCGAAGATGATCTAAAAGTGAAGTCTTGCCGTGATCCACGTGTCCCATCACGGTCACTACGGGAGGCCGCGCCACGAGATCTTCCGGCTTGTCCGCTTCTTCGGCTTCGGGCAACTCTTCTTCACGATCGGAGACAAACTCCACCTGAAAACCGAATTCATCCGCGACGAGTTCAATCAGATCGCGTTCGAGCCGTTGATTGATAGAGACAAGCTTGCCCATACTCAGAAACTTAGCGATGACTTCGCTGACTTCCACACCCATCAAATTCGCCAATTCCTGATTGGTAACGTATTCCGTCAGGCGGAGCTTGGTGTCATCTTCCAGCGCGACGTCCGCTCCCTTCTCGCGGCGGCGATGCCGTTTTTTCCCGGTATCCATGGAAGCCAAGGTCTGCTTAATGGTAGCCGCGACTTCCTTTTGGTCAACTTTTTTTCTCCGCTGCTTGCGGCGGGCAGGCGCTTCAAATTCGCCGGCAACGCTGACTTTTTTATATTTGTCCGCCTTCTGAGCGGCGAGAAGCTTTTTCTGTTTTTCGAGGGCTTCAATATCTTCTTTGGTCGGCCGCTTGCGAGTCGGATCCTTAGGCTTCACGCCGATCGCCGGCTTGGGGGGCATGGGTCGCGGCGGGCCGCCAGGTCGCTGCGGTCGTTCCGGACCACCCGGACGCGGCGGTCGTTCCGGACCCCCGGGACGCGACGGTCGTTCTTGTTGTCCGCCGGGCCGTTGCGGTCTCTCCGGGCCGCCAGCACGAGGCGGTCGTTCTCCAGGCCTTCCGCCGGGTCTGCCGCCGGCGGGTCTTTCATACGGGCGCGCCGGAGGCCGGGGTCCTTCATCTCTCGAGACGGGACGGCGAGTGCGTTGTATTTCCGGCTGCTTCGGAGTTTCTTCCCGGCGTTTGCGTTCCGCTTCTTTACGCTCGGTTTCGCGTTGTTCGGCTTCCTTGCGCTCGCTTTCCTTGCGTTCTTTCTCTTCCGCAAGTTTGCGAACTTTTTCCGCTTCTTCCGCGATCCGATTTTCTTCCGCGATTCGCGCCGCTTCTTCCTGTTCGGCTTGGGTCTGAGCCTTGCGAGCGCGTTCGCTCTTCTGCTCCTGCACCTGCCGCATCAGAGTCTCGGTCGCTTCGCTGGCTTGAGTCGCGATTTCGTCCAGAATTTTCATGGACTGCTCGGCGCGCGCGCGCTCCGCTTCCGCGCGGCGCGCATCGTCGAGAACCCGCGATTCCTCTTCCAGCTGACGCTGCCAGCGCAGGGGATCAAATTTCTTGATCACCTCCACGTACATATCTTCCGTCAGCGCCGACATGTGCTTCTTCGGCACATCGAATCCTCTGTCTTCGAGAAATTCGACGATTGCCGGAGTCGCGACGTTGAGCTCTTTGGCAACCTGATAGATCTTTTTTTGCTTTTCAGCGGGCACGAACGATATCCTCGCTAAACCTCAGATCCTGCCGTCTGCGTCCGACCTTCGTGGTCTTTGTCCGATTCACCTTCCGCTGCCGGAGGGGAAACCTCACCACTGGCCTCATGATCGGTTTTCTCCCCTTCAGGCGCGTCGGTTTCTTCGTAGTAAGTACTTACGACTTCCAGAATCCGCCGGACTGTCTCCTCGTCCAGACCTTCGATCTGCAGCAGCTTCTCCTCCCCCGCGTCCAATACGGACTCGGCGGATTCATATCCGGCTTCGATGAGCAGATTTCTTACATTCTCATCCAATTCATCTACTTCGGAAATCGAAAGTTCTTCCGGAGCAAGATATTCGGATTCCTTGATCGGCTCGATCTGGTAGCCGGCGAGCTGCGAAGCCAGCCGGATGTTCTGTCCGCGTCGGCCGATGGCAAATTGAATTTGATCGTCGGGCACGACGGCGGTGGCCGTCTTCGCTTCCTCATCCACCATGACCAGCAGCGGAGTGACGGGAGCCATCGCGCGTTTAATGTATATTTCCGCGTCAGGACTCCAGTGCACGATGTCAATTTTCTCGTTATTGAGTTCGCGCACGACCGCCTGAATGCGGACACCCTTCATCCCCACGCAGGCTCCGACCGGATCAATCCGCTTGTCGTGACTGAGCACGGCGATTTTGGTACGATCTCCGGGTTCGCGCGCAATGCCCTTGATCTCGATGATATTATCGAAGATTTCGGGGACTTCCAACTCAAAAAGACGTCGAACGAAATTGCCGTCGGCGCGGACAGAACGATTTCCGGTTCTTTCGTCGTGCGGTTGACTTCCTTGATCATCGCCCGGATGGACTTGCCGCGCATGTATTTTTCGTTGTAAATCTGTTCCGCCTTCGGCAGAATAGCGTCATGGCGGTCGAGATTGATGCGGATTTCGCGGCGGTTGATCTGGTGAATCTCGCCCGAAACCACTTCGCCGATTCTGGTGGAAAACTCCTTGTAGATGTTTTCCTTTTCGATTTCCTTGATTTTCTGCGTGAGATTCTGGCGGGCCGACGTCACCAGGCGGCGGCCGAAATCGTTGACCGGAACCAGTTCCGCGTACGTATCGCCGATGTCCAAATCCTCATCAATTCGCGTCGCGCGCGACAAGGGAATCTGCGTCACGGGATCCGTGACGTCATCGTCATCCACCACGGCCTTTTCGCAGAAGATTTCGATATCGCCCTTTTCCAGATTAAAAATAACGTCGAAGTTATCGGCGCTGCCGTACTTCTTCTTGATCATGGACAGGAAGACACTTTCGATGATCTCCTGAAACACGTCCCGATCAATGTTCTTGTCGCGAAGGATCTGGCTGACCGCTTCAACGATGGGAGCATTCATCGTTTTTACTCCATACGTGGTGGTTTTAATTCGGGAAGCACGTGCGCTCGAAGAATATCGCCGAATCGCAGCTTCCACTCCGTCTTATCGGATATCAAAACGATACCCTCATCATCCACAACCATCAGCCGACCGCTGATCTCTTTGGGTCCCTTTTCGCCGGGGATTCGAAGCTTCAGCAGGCGATTGATGTTCTTCGCATACTGCCACATCTCACGCAGCTGATAGTCCATTCCCGGAGATCCGACTTCGAGCCGGTAATCGTCGTTCAACAGATTTTTTTCGCGAATCAGGTGTTGAATCTGCCGCGACAAATGAACGCAATCGTCAATCGTCAACGCGTCCTGCCTGCGGTCAGCTAACACCCTCAATGCCAAACGTCCGGCATGGCCGGATGCGTTGAACTCGAGTAAGATTACGCCTTCGTCATCGAGAAGTTGTTTAATCTCGGCTTCCAGGCGATTAGCAGGCAAAGCCATAGGCAGAGCAGGTTCAGGGTAGGGCTAAATAAAAAGTGGGCGGTGCCCACTCTTCAAGTATACAATATACATAAAAGACTAACAAAAAGCAAATTAGCGCATGAACTACTCCAAAGCGTCAATCTGTTTTTGGGCTTGCGCCGCAGCCGTGGATTCACGATAATCGTCGCGAATCTGTCGCAAAATCTTTAATGCTGTATCATTTTGATTTATCTTCATATAAATACGTGATGCTTCAGTGAGTGCTTGGGGTGCAAA
>RPQS01000093.1 GCA_003818605.1 Candidatus Zhuqueibacterota bacterium
CGCAACGGCGATTCGCTTGCTGCGGTAGGCGGCGGCGTCACGCAGTTAATCAATCCTGTGACCGGTTCTTGGGAATATAAAGTGGTCGCCTTCAGCAATAACTTAGGCTGCGCTGCGGACACGTCGGCTCCGGACAGCGGACACGGCCATGTGGAAGCCGGAGTGCCGGGTACGCCGGTGTTCACGGAACCTGAAATTTGTGACACCGTTCGCCTGAACTGGACGGCATCCACGGGTGAAGTCGAAGGCTATATCGTCTACCGCGACGGTGTTGTTATTGACACGGTGGCGACGACGAGTTACGGTGACACGAGTGTGAACGATTCGTACGAACATCTGTACTCGCTGCGAGCCTACAATTCGTTCTGCGGAAACAGCACGCTGACCGCCGCTGTCGGCGGATGGCTGCTGCCCTTGGTGATTGCTGATCCTGATCTGGGCGACACACTCACCTGCGGGCATACGGTTCAGGTGCCCGTGACGTACTGTCTGCCGATAGATTCGATTGTGTTTGACCTCTCAGTCAATTCCGGACCTTATTCGATTCATCTCGCGACCACTCTTCCGTCGGTAACACCGGACACATTGGAATTTGTCGTACCGGTTATAGATTCTTCGACGGTCACTCACCCCGATTGCCGCGCGCGGATTCGAGTCTTCAGCGGAACACGAATTGATACACTGTACACGGATCAGTTTGTTCACTACTGCGATCTGGCCGCCGATGAGGTTGCGTTGGAGATTCCGCGCGAGTTCTTCCTCGACCAAAACTATCCGAATCCGTTCAATCCGGCAACCACGATCCGCTTCGGTGTACCGAGAGCCTCGATGGTTACGATTGAAGTATTCGATATTCTGGGCCGCGTCGCCGCAACGCTGGCTGACGGCAGGTTGCAGCCGGGAATTCACAATGTGATTTGGAATTGTTCCGGTTGTCCTTCAGGCATGTACATTATCCGGATGAAAACCGATGACCGCGTCTTCCTGCGGAAGATGCTGTTGATGAAATAATCAGGTCGCCGTCCGGAATTTAGTCTAACAGATGACAAGCGACGGGCCGCTTTCCCCGTCGCTTTGTCTTTTCAAAGCTTTGAGAATGAAACTATGAGTTCCGCTCTCGATCAATTGTGCGTGAATACAATTCGCACTTTGTCCATTGACGGTGTTCAGAAGGCGAACTCCGGCCATCCGGGATTGCCGATGGGCGCCGCGGCGATGGCCTATGTCGTCTGGACGCGCCATTTGCGGCACAATCCGATAAATCCCGCATGGATCAACCGCGACCGTTTTGTTCTATCGGCGGGGCACGGTTCCATGCTGCTCTACTCGCTTCTCCATTTGACGGGCTATGATCTTTCGCTCGATGATTTGAAAGCATTTCGTCAATGGCGGAGCAAGACGCCCGGTCATCCGGAATCGCATTTGACTCCCGGAGTGGAAGCCACGACCGGGCCGCTCGGACAGGGTGTCGGCAATCTCGTGGGCATGGCCATCGCACGCGAACATCTGGCGGCGCGCTTCAATGCTCCCGGCCGTGAAGTGATAGACTTCCGAATTTTCGGTCTGTGTTCAGACGGCGACATGATGGAGGGTGTGGCGTCCGCAGCGGCTTCACTGGCCGGGCATCTTGGCCTGGGCAGCATTGTACTCCTCTATGATGACAATCACATTACAATTGACGGACGTACGGACATTTCCTTTACCGAAAACGTTGCGGCAAGGTTTGAATCATACGGTTGGCATGTACTGCAAGCCGACGGCTTGGACGTGGATGCCGTGGATTCTGCGGTTCGCGCAGGAATTCAAGAACACAACCGACCGTCGCTGATCTGCTGTCGTACCACGATTGGTTTCGGATCGCCCAACAAGGCGAACACGTCCAAAGTGCACGGCTCGCCTCTCGGCCCAGATGAAATTGCGCTGACGAAACGCAATCTGAACTGGCCGGAAGATAAATCCTTTTTCATTCCCAACGAAGCTTTCAAGCATTTTCGCACTGCTATAACCAACGGAGCAAAACTCGAAGCTCTGTGGAATGAAAAGCTGAATACGGCGAAGAAGGAACCCGAATTCGACAGGCAATGGGATGAATTCTGGAAACGCGAGTTGCCCCGGAACTGGGAATCCGCATTACCGAAGTGGACCGCACAGGATAAACCCGTTGCCACGCGCAAAGCCTCCGAACAGGTATTGAATTCGCTTGCATCTTCGCTTCCGTGGATTATCGGAGGTAGCGCGGATCTTGCGGAGTCTAATTTGACCTACCTTGCCGGAATGGGTGATTTCCAAAAGGATAATCGCGGCGGCCGCAATCTGCGGTTCGGCATTCGCGAGCACGCGATGGGCGCGATTCTCAACGGCATCGCGCGCACAGCGCCCTTCATTCCGTTTGGAAGTACATTTCTCACGTTTTTAGACTACATGAAGCCGTCGGTGCGGCTGGCGGCGCTTTCGCATCTGCCGGTGATTTACGTTTTCACGCACGACAGTATTGGCGTCGGAGAAGATGGACCGACTCATCAGCCCGTGGAACAACTCTGGTCACTGCGGGCGACGCCGAATGTGTGGGTTTTTCGTCCGGCCGATGCCAACGAGACGACTTTATGTTGGCAGGTGGCCGTGCGTAGAACGGACGGCCCGAGTGCATTGGCTCTCACGCGTCAAAATTTGCCCGTACTGGATCCCCAGGTCTACGGTTCATTGGGCGTGGAGCAGGGTGCATATATTTTAGCGGAAGCGTCCCGCGCAACTCCGGACGCGATTTTATTGGCAACGGGAAGTGAAGTCTCCTTAGCCTTGCGCGCTCGCGAACAACTTGAGAAGGATGGTATTGCCGCCCGAATTCTGTCCATGCCCTGTCTGGAACTCTTCGACATGCAACCGGAAGAATATCGGAACCGAATTCTTCCGCCGAACGTCAAAAATCGTATTGCAATTGAAGCCGGTGCAACCTGCGGCTGGTGGAAATATACGGGACTGGACGGAGATGTGATCGGTCTGGATCGTTTCGGTGCTTCCGCTCCGGCGGATACGCTGTTTGAAAAATTCGGATTCAATGTGGAGCAAATTGTTTTGTCCGCTAAAAAAATGATTGCGCGGAACAACTCCGGAAACGGAGGTCGCCAATGATGAGAATTGCTGTCGGCTGCGATCATGCCGGATTTTCGCTGAAAACCGAACTCGTAAATTGGCTTGAAGCGCAGGGGCATGCCGTCGAAGATTTCGGGACATATTCCGCCGACCCCGTGGATTATCCCGATTTCGCGCGGGCGGTAGGACGGGCCGTGGCGCAGGGTAAAGTTGAACGCGGCTTGGTCGTGTGCGGAAGCGGAGTCGGAGCGTGTATCGCCGCTAATAAGATCAAAGGCGTACGGGCTGGCGTGTGTCACGATACATTTTCCGCTCGTCAAGGCGTCGAAGACGACGATATGAACGTTGTTTGTGTAGGCGCGCGCGTCATTGGTTTTGAACTGGCCAAGGAAGTGCTGACCGCCTTTTTGAATGCCAGATTTTCACATTTAGAACGCCATGAAAGACGGCTTCGCAAGGTATTGGAAATAGAAAATGCGGGATCGTAAATTCCCGCTTACCATCCTTTAACGATATTGATTCCCCATGACTCACCCTGTTTTAAAAGCCACGCTTGATCTCGGACAATCCGTATGGCTCGATTTTATTAATCGCCAGCTTATGGATTCGGGACGGTTGACGATGTTGATCGAGGAGGGATTGCGCGGCATGACCTCCAATCCCACTATTTTCGAGCAGGCTATCGCTGGAAGTTCCGATTATGATCGCGACGTGCGCGAAGGAATCCGGCACGGCTGGTCGGCGCTGCAGGTGTTCGAACATTTGGCGGTGGAAGACATTGTCCGAGCCGCCGATGCGCTGCATTCCGTCTATGACGAATCCGAAGGTGCGGACGGTTTTGTCAGTCTGGAAGTGTCGCCCAAGCTTGCGCACGACACGCAGAATACGATTGCGGAAGCCAAGCGCTTGTGGTCCAGTGTGGATCGCCCGAATCTGATGATTAAAGTTCCCGGTACGCGTGAAGGACTTCCCGCCGTGCGTGTCTTGCTCAGTGAGGGAATCAATGTGAACGTCACGCTGATCTTCTCATTGCAGCAATATAAAGACGTGTTGGAAACCTATCTTTTGGCTATGGAAGACCGCGCGAATCGCAAGCAGGAGTTGAACCGGATTGCCTCGGTAGCCAGCTTTTTTATCAGCCGGGTGGACACATCTGCCGATAAACAACTTCTGGCTAAGAATCGCAGCGATTTGACGGGCAAAGCGGCAATCGCAAACGCCTGCGTTGCCTACCGGCATTTTCTTGAAGTGACGGAGTCATCACGCTGGAAGAATCTGGCGGCCAAGGGTGCGCGCGTGCAGCGGCCTCTTTGGGCCAGCACGTCCACCAAGAATCCTGCCTACCCGGACGTGCTCTACATGCATGAACTGGTGGCAAAAGACACCGTGAACACGCTGCCGCCCGCTACGTTGGATGCTTGGAAAGATCACGGGCAGCCCGCGCCGCGACTCTTGGAGAACCTCAAGCAAGCGGATCGCATTCTCGAACAAATCCGCGCAGCGGGCGTAGACGTGGATCAAATCACCGATGATCTGATTGAAGACGGCGTATTGAAATTCGCAGCGTCCTTCGATCAGCTTCTTGCGGCGATCAACACGAAAATGCATGGGGGATAGCGAAATGAGCAACGGGAGAGAATGCGCATGACTCCTCAGCAATTGGCGGCGATGATAGACCATACGGCGCTGAAGCCGGAAACGACAACGGCTCAAATCGAGCAGCTTTGTCGCGAGGCCGCGCAGAATAATTTCGCGTCTGTATGCGTCAATTCCGTCTACGTACCGATGGCGGCGCGCTTGTTGGAAGGTTCTGCTGTAAAAGTCTGCACGGTAGTGGGCTTTCCTTTGGGCGCAACGACAACGTCAACAAAGATTTTTGAAGCACGGGAAGCCATCCGCTTGGGTGCAACGGAAGTTGATATGGTTCTGTGGGTGGGAGGAGTCAAGGCGGGACGCTGGGACTGGGTGCAGGAAGACATTGCGGAGGTCGCGCACGCTTGCCGCGAACGGGATGCGCTTCTGAAAGTAATTTTTGAATGTTTTCTTCTGACCGATGATGAAAAAAAACGTGCCTGCGAAATCTGTGTGAAAGCCGGAGCGCATTTCGTCAAGACTTCCACCGGATTCTCCGCGGGCGGAGCAACCGTTGAAGATGTTCGCCTGATGTCGGACATCGTGAAGGAAGCTGGATTAGGTGTGAAAGCGGCGGGAGGAATTCGCACCTATGAAGATGCAATGCGCATGATTGAAGCGGGAGCAACGCGAATCGGTGCCAGCGCCAGCGTGAAAATCATCGAAGAGGCAAAAACGGCCGCGCGTACTTAAGCCTGTGCCGGGAGAGATACGAACGGAAGCCTTGCGGCTTCCGTTTTTTTAATGCTTTGTAATAATCGGGATCACCGGTGCGGTAAATTCGCATATGTTCTCACCGTCCGGATTTTCCTCAAAAATTAATCGCCAGCGCAGCGTGTAAGGCACGCATAGACTGCTATTCTCGTTTGTGCAATAGGCAAAATTCAATGCAATGATATACTCGGCATCAGGAATAAGAACGGAAGAAGGCATTGTAATTTCGGCCGGCATCGTATCTGTGCGGCCCTCCATCACGTCGGGGGTTGCCGGGCCCGCTTGGGCTATCATCCAATGAATCGGCGCTTCCCGATTCCACTGCAGTTCTGCCGGAAATTGCGCCGTCATACGAATGATAACATCGGATTCCGGTTTGACGCGAATTGTTATTGTCTGCAAACCGGTTATATCCATCTGTACGGCTTGTTTTCCGAAAAGTCCATGCAGAATGAATTCCCGCCATGTGCCGGATGAGATATCGTACTCGATAATCCGGTCGTTGTTCGTGTCCGCGATATATAATGTATCCCCGCGCGCGGATAATCCGCCCGGTTCGTGAAGTTGTAGATCGTTCCCGGCGCGATGATCTCCGGACTTGCCTCCCAGAATGGACGTGATTTCCTCGCGGCTCTCCCGAATCCGTTTGATCTTATGGTTGTATGTATCCGCCACAAACACATCTCCGTTTGCGGCGGCAATGCCCAAGGGATGTTGAAGCAGCGCGCCGGACAGCACGCCGTCGCGATCTCCGAAATCGAAAAGTCCGCTGCCGACCAAGGTCTGAACTTCACGTGTTTGCAAATGAACTCGTCGGACGGCACTGACTTCACTGTCAACGAAATATAGCCAGTCACCGGAGCGGGTCAGCCCGGAAGGTTGCGCCAGTTCGCACTGCAAACCGATGCCGTCTCTAATATTTTCCCGGCCCGAACCGATCCAGGCTTCGGCAATCTGAGACGAAGGATCGAACACCCACAATTGATGATTGCCCGCCATCGCGATAAAAAGGCGTCCATCGGCAAGACAAAGATCCCATGGGCTGTTGAGTCCTTGCTTGCGTCCCGGGCGCCCGCCTGTTCGATCATAAACTTGGCTGCCCGTACCGCACACCGTTTCCACGGCGGATTTGTTGAGATCCAACCGGCGGATTAAGTGATTGTCCGTATCTGCGACATAGAGCGTGTTTGTCTTGTCATCATACGCCAAGCCTTGCGGATTGTTGAACTCGGCTTGTGTAAAAGTTCCGTCGGCTATCCCTTTGTTCCCTGAACCTGCAATCGCAAGTACTTGACCTTCTCTGTCGGCTATTATAATTCGATCGTGATTGGAATCGGAAACAAATACTAAACGGCCTCGCGGCTCCGCCAGCACCTTTCCGGGAAATGCGAGGCCCGAGGCGGAAGGCACTCGGCCGTCGTGCTGAAAGCGAGGCGGGGAATCGGCCAAGGTTCCTTTAGCGCGGCCCTCCTCCAAAAGAGCGGCGATGGCTGAATCCAACAGATCCCGGTTGCCTTCACCGGATAACGATCCGACAATTCGACCGTCCGAATCAATGATCACCAGAGTCGGCCAGGCGCTCACTCCATATTCGGACCAGATGCGATGGGCTTCATCCACGATAACCGGATGAGCGATATGATACCGCCGACATGCCGTCCGTACATTTTCTCGATCACTTTCGTTCTCGAATTTTGCGGAATGAACTCCGATAATCGTCACCGGAGAATCTGCGTATTTCTCTTCCAGAAATTCCAGATCCGGGATAACGTGCATGCAGTTGATGCAGCAGTACGTCCAGAAATCAAGCACAACGACGTTGCCCTTAAGCTCTTCCCGAAGACAAAGAGGGCGGTCGGTGTTTACCCACGCGAACGTGCGGGGGAACTGTGGAGCTTTAATACGTTGATTGGGCAAACTGAGTTGTGGCATGGCATGTGTACTCGGTTTAAGCGAGGTAACTAACGCCCGATCTTTTGCATAGGTCAGACTGTCTTTTTCGGCCACGGAGCCTCGACAGCCCGCTATGAAAACAAGCAATGCAATCCGGCAGAGGACGATTAAATGCCGAGTCAATCGGATGGTATGGAGAGTCATAGATACCTTCGCTTATCAGAAGACTCGCCAGTCTTTTAAAAGTTCCATATTACATATCTAATTATAACAATAACTTATGCAGAAATAACAAAAAGTTACTTTCTGAGCATATTCATTTTTTGGAACAACTTAGCAAATACCGGAGTTCTGATTAAGTCGGAATTTTTCCGGTTCTTGGCGGAAAACCAGCTACTAAGCCTATGGCTATCCGGTTTTTGAGTGGACATTTATGAGTTGTTTGTGTATACTAACTATTTAGTATACTCCGGTGATTTCTTTTACACTCCTCGGTATTTTACAAAGTCCGATGATGTTTTGGGATGAAAGACAAGTCCGATGATGGTAATCATGTCGCGTGATGCGACCGACGATCAGATCAATACAGTCGTGAAACAAATTGAACGTGCCGGATACACGGCTCACGTGCTCGCCGGAACTGCGCGTACGGCAATTGCCGTAGCGGGAACTATGGCAACCTTGGATCCTGCTTTGGTAGATGCGCTGCCCGGAGTGGTGGAGACGCTTCGCATTGCGCATCCCTTCCGTCTTGTTTCACGCGAAGCAAAGCAGCACGATACGATTCTCAACATTGCGGGTATTCCGGTCGGCGGCCGCGAATTGACGATCATCGCCGGACCTTGCGCCGTGGAATCGCGGCAGCAATTATTCGAGGTTGCTGAGCAGGCTAAAAGTGCCGGTGTGCATTTTCTCCGGGGAGGAGCGTACAAACCGCGAACATCACCCTACTCCTTTCAGGGTTTGGGTGAAGAAGGAATGAAGATTCTTGCGGAAGTGCGTCATCGGACCGGTCTTCCGGTGGTGAGTGAAGTCGTAGACGAGCATAGTGTGGCTTTGGCGGAAAGATTCGTAGACGTCATTCAAATCGGTGCGCGGAATATGCAGAACTATATTCTGCTCAAACACGCCGCGCGAACGCAAAAACCGATTCTGTTGAAGCGCGGGCAGGCCGCAACCCTCGAGGAGTTTCTCGGCGCGGCGGAGTATATTCTTGCCGAAGGCAATCCACAGGTGATTTTATGCGAACGGGGCATTCGCACGTTTTCGGATTTTACCCGCAACACTCTGGATCTGAGTATAGTTCCTGTGATTAAAGCTCTCACCCATCTTCCCATCATTACCGATCCGTCGCACGCCAGCGGACGGCGCGATTTGGTGGTCGCTCTGGCGCGCGCCTCTATTGCCGCCGGAGCGGATGGAGTCATGGTGGAAATGCATACCGAGCCCGCGCGAGCATTATCCGACGGATTTCAATCGCTGCACCCCCCGCAATTGAAGGAAATGATGGATCAATTGTATCAGCTTGCTCCCGCCATCGGCCGCACACTTGTTCGCAGGAAGTAAAATCTCCGCCAGAGGCTCATGGATCGAGCTGTAATCACGCCCGCCTCAGCTCCCTTACGCGGAATAATCCATATTCCCGGAGATAAATCCGTATTGCATCGCCGGGCTGTACTGTCCCTTTTTACTCGAAACAGCATACGCATAGGCAATTTCGGCAGCGGGGATGATTGCAGCACGACATTGCGCTGTATGGAGCGACTGGGTAAGGATGTCGTGCGGCAAGGACGCGATGTGATTATTTCAGGGCAGGCTCATTTTGCTTCCGGAAATCTGGACTGCGGAAATTCGGGAACGACGGCGCGCTTGCTCATGGGGATACTTGCCGGTCGTGAAGGTGAGTGGATTCTAACGGGCGATGAGTCCTTATCCCGTCGTCCCATGGAGCGGGTAGCCATTCCGCTGCGCAAAATGGGTGCGCGGATTGAACTCACGGACAGACATTTACCGGCGCGGATCGTTGGGACTCGCTTAAAAAGCGTCGAGTACGATTCCGAAATCGCGAGCGCGCAGTTGAAATCCGCCGTTCTACTGGCGGGTTTAGCGGCGGAAGGCATCACACGCTTTCGCGAACCGGTTTCAACCCGCGATCACACAGAGAGACTCCTCGGCCTTTCACCCGATGCAGCGGGATGGATCACGCTTGATCCGACGCGAATTCACATAGATGAATCCGGTTTGTCCGCATTTGTCCCGGCGGATATTTCTTCAGCAGCATTTTGGATTGCGTCGGCAATTGCCATACCGGATTCGGAGTTGACTTTACCCGCCGTCCTCATGAATCCACGCAGGTCTGCATACATTGACGTTTTAAGACGTGCCAGCGCTAATATTGTGATAGAGGATGAACACGAATCGGGAACGGAACCGGCGGCAACGTTAAAAGTGTCCGGATCCAAGCTTGCAGCGTTTCGAATTCATGGCGGGTTGGCCGCGCAATGCATAGACGAGATTCCTGTATTAGCCGTCCTTGCTGCGTTAGCTCGGGGACGCAGTGAATTTCACGATGTGCAAGAGCTTCGCGTCAAGGAATCGGATCGTTTTCGCCTTATTACGGAGAATCTCCGGCTGATGGGCGCGAAGATCGAGAGGAACAAGGACTCATTTTTCATAGACGGTGGAACAAGATTGCACGGTGCTGAAATCGAGACCGGAAAGGATCACCGCATCGCCATGACGTTCGCCGCAGCCGGTCTTGCCGCAACCGGATCCACAGTTATTAACGAACCGTCTTGCGTGAGTATCTCATATCCTGGGTTTTGGGATGACATGAAGCGAATTGCCCCCGGTTCAGTTTTACTGGAGTGCTGAGATGTTCTATCGCTTCGGTCTCGTCGGTGAGAATATATCTTACAGTTTGTCTCCCGCTATCTTTGAGTGGGGACTTCGTGAAGCGGGACTTTCGGGGGAATATCGAGTTCATGACATTTCGCTGGAAGAATTACCGTTGCTTATTCGTCAAAAGGATTGGGACGGACTTTCAGTCACTGTTCCTTATAAACGACCGGTTTACGAACTTTGCTCAGACCTGACAGCCCGAGCTTCCATAACGGGTGCCGTAAATACGCTCTATCGCAAGAAGAACAATTTATATGGCGATAACACGGACGTCCTCGGTTTTCAACTGGCGTTGTCGCGCCGATGGATTTATTCGGATGATGTTCGCCGTGCCTTGATTATCGGCAGCGGCGGTGCGGCGCGAGCCGTACTGGTTGCACTCGGACAATCCTTTGCCCCGCTGAGTCTCACCGTGGCGTGCCGCAATCCGGAGTCTGCGCGAGACGATCTGGGTTCTCTCTTAGACCAATTCATTCCGGTTCAATGCTGCTCTTTGGATCAAGCGTCTCATGAGCTGGCATCCTTTGATTTAGTCGTGCAGGCAACTCCGGTGGGCGGTGTTCGCGTTCCGGGTTCCGTTTTACCGAAACCGTGGGTGTTCAAAAAGAATGCGCTGGTTTTTGATTTGATTTATGCGCCGCGGATAACGGAATTTTTAAAAACGGCGGAAAAGTGCGGCGCCGACACGGAAAATGGCTTAGTTATGCTAATCGCGCAAGCAGCCGCGAGCTTTGAAATCTGGACGCGAATGCCGTTTCCTTTAGAACATGCGCTAAAAAATCTATTGCCGGAGTTGCAAGCGGCATGATCCGCATATTAACCGCAGGCGAGAGTCACGGACGATGCTTGGTCGGCATTCTCGAAGGCATGCCCGCCGGGTTGGAGATACGTGAAGAGGAGATCGTGGCCGACCTTCAACGCCGTCAACAAGGCTATGGTCGCGGCGAACGAATGCGGATCGAAAATGACCGGGCGCAGATTCTGTCGGGCGTCCGCCACGGAATTACTTTGGGATCGCCCATCGCCTTGATGATCGAGAACCGCGATTGGGAAAATTGGCGATCACAGATGCGCATAGAGGCACCGCCGGAGAGTGAATCGTTTTCTATTCTTGCAACGCCGCGTCCGGGACATGCAGACTTGACCGGTGCGATGAAATATCATCATCGGGACATGCGCAATGTCATCGAGAGAGCTTCCGCTCGCGAGACAGCCATGCGCGTGGCATTGGCGGCTGTGTGTCGCAAGTTTCTCCATGAATTCGGCATCCACGTCGGCAGTCATGTAGTTAAAATCGGCGGTGTTGCGGCGGAAAACGAGCAAGCGGCAAATCCCGAAGAAATCAATCGCCTTGCCGATGCAAGCCCCGTCCGCTGCTTGGATAAAAAAGCCGAGCGCGAGATGATGCAGGCAATTGATCTGGCAAAGAACAAGGGGGATACGGTCGGCGGAACGTTTAAGGTTATCGCTTCCGGATTACCTGCGGGTTTAGGCAGCTACGTGCATTTCGACAGACGGCTGGATGCGCTGTTGGCGCAAGCGATGATGTCCATCCCCGCCGTCAAATCCATGGGATTCGGACTGGCGGAGGAATACGCGGATCGTTTGGGAAGTGAAGTTCATGACGTGCTCGTGCCCGACGGTGCCGGTTTTGCGAAACGTGCGGGCAATCATGCGGGCGGAATTGAAGGCGGAATGAGCACGGGCGAACCGATTGTCATGCGGATAGTGATGAAGCCGCTGGCGACGCTTGGAAAACCGCTGCCTTCCATGAACATGGCTGCGGGGCAAACGGCCGAAGCGCACGCGGAGCGCAGCGATGTTTGTGCAGTTCCCGCTGCCGCGATTGTCGGGGAGGCCATGTGCTTGCTCACGCTTATAAATCCGTTTCTGGAAAAATTCGGCGGTGACTCGATGAGTGAAATCAACGGTCATTTGAAGGAGCAACCGGGTTCCCCATGGGCTTAATATTTCTTACCGGCATGACCGGTTCCGGCAAAACCACCATCGGCGAAAAACTGGCTGGGAAATTGGGAGTGCCGTTTGTGGATTTGGATCGTGAAATTGAACGGGCGGCGGGACGAACCGCCGCCGAAATATTCGCGCAGGAAGGCGAAATGGAATTTCGCGATTGCGAAGCCGTCGCTCTCTCTGTGGCCGCTGAACTTTCCGATGCCGTCGTCGCGTTAGGGGCCGGAGCGCTGATGGCTGACGACACGTTCGAACTGGTGCAGGAATCCGGCCGCTTGATTTATTTGAAAACCGGTCTGGATTTATTGACACAGCGGTTGTCGCAGGTTAAAGATCGTCCGTTGTTGGCAGAAGCTCATACTGCCGCACAGTTAAAAGCCGCTTTGGAAAAAATGTTGTTGGAACGCGAGCCGCGCTACCTCAAGGCGGACATCGTGGTTTTAGTGGATGACAGGCGATCCCCGGACGAAGTGATCAGCCAATTAGTTGTGGATCTGGGCAGGTCGTGAGCGCTTACAATCTGCGGCTTATTCTGCCGGATCGAGAAATCCCAATTTGCTTTGCCGCAAAGGGGATGGAATGGATCGCCGAGCAACTCAAGGAAATTGTTCAGCGAACGAACGTAAAACTGTTTGTTATTACCGATGAACGCGTCGCGCTGCATTATGGAGAGGAACTTCGCGATACTCTGCGCAATTCGGGATTTGAAGTCGCATTCAGCGCGTTTCCGCCGGGTGAAGGCGGAAAGCGGATAAATCGAGTCTCTGCCATTCTTGACGAAATGGTGGAATCCCGTCTCACACGGGATGGTATAGTGATAGGTTTCGGCGGCGGAGTGGTCACCGACATCGCCGGATTTGCCGCTTCAGTTTACCGACGGGGAATCAATTGGATTGCCGTTCCGACTTCCTTGATGGGAATGGTGGACGCGGCTATCGGCGGCAAAACGGGTGTGGATCATCCGCTCGGAAAAAATCTGATTGGCGCGTTTCACCAACCGCTGGCCGTTCTTGCCCCGCTAAACGCATTGCATACTCTTGATCGGCGGGAGTGGTTGTCCGGATCGGCGGAGGTCGTGAAATCTGCCGTACTATCCGGCGGAGAATTGTGGCAAAGTGTGCTGCAAAACGGTCCGGATCTTTTTCTTTGGGAAAGAGAAAAAGCTTATGAGACTATTGCGCAAGCAGCGGAAGTGAAAATCGGCATCGTTGCGCAAGATGAATACGAAGCCGGACTCCGCCGAGTTCTGAATTTCGGTCACACGTTGGGCCATGCGTTGGAATCGGCAACGGATTTTTCGACTTTTTCCCACGGCGAAGCGGTATTTCTCGGCATGCGCGCCGCCGTCAGGCTCTCCCGTTCTCAGGCACTGCTTGCGCACGATGCGGCAGGTGAAATCGAAAAACTCTTGGCACAAGTATCGTTCCCACGCGCGAATGTTTCGCCGGATGTACTGCTGGATGCGTTGGGACATGACAAGAAAAACGTCGCGAGCGGATTGAATTGGATTCTCCTGAATGATATCGGCAAGCCGCTGATCCGTACGGATATTTCTCCTGATTTAGCGAAGGATGCTGCGCGTTGGCTGTGCGAAATCGTTGGCGAAGGACGTGAACATGCATATGACGCGCGGCGATTGCGAATTGTTGTGATCAACGGCCCCAACCTGAATCTTTTAGGAACGCGCGAACCGAACGTTTATGGGACAGCGAGCTACGATGAACTCGTTCGATTGATTTCGCAGTCGGCGGATGAATTGGGAGTGGATGTTCTGATCCGTCAGAGCAATTCGGAAGGCGATATCGTCTCGTTGATTCAGCAAGCGCGGCATTGGGCGGACGGAGTCGTGATTAATCCGGGCGGTTATACACACACTTCCGTGGCCATTCGCGATGCAATATCAGCGGTGAATTTGCCCGCCGTGGAAGTTCACATCAGCGATATTACCAAGCGAGAAGAATTCCGCGCCGTATCCCTAATCCGCCCGGTTTGCATGGATTCCGTTATCGGCGAAGGACTGAAAGGCTATCGAAAGGCGATGGAATTAATCTGCGCGAGCGCGAAAAAGCAAGACAAGTAGAGGAATTTCTGTGGACAATACGATTCACTCCGTAGTGATTATCGGATCCGGCCCGGCCGGACTTACCGCCGCCATATACGCAGGGCGCGCCAATCTGCATCCTGTTGTAATAGACGGGATGCAGCCCGGCGGTCAGCTCATGATTACCACCGACGTCGAAAACTATCCGGGATTCCCGGAAGGAATCACCGGCCCGGAACTCATGGATCTTTTTCGCAAGCAAGCGACTCGCTTCGGCACGACGTTTATCGAAGACGAAGCAACGTCTGTAGATGTTACACAGAAACCGTTCCACATCAATCTGGGATCCGGTGATGTGGTTCTGGCCAAGACGGTTATTATCGCTTCCGGCGCATCGGCACAATGGCTGGGGCTGGAATCCGAAAAACGTTTGCAGGGTAAAGGCGTTTCGGCCTGTGCTACCTGCGACGGTTTCTTTTACCGGGGTAAAGTGGTCGCGGTCGTTGGCGGTGGAGATACCGCAATGGAGGAAGCATCCTACCTGACGCATCACGCGTCAAAGGTGTATCTCATCCACCGGCGTGATGCTTTCCGCGCGTCCAAGATCATGCAGGATCGCGTGCTGTCCAATCCGAAAATCGAAGTGGTCTGGAACAGCATTGTAGAAGATATTCTCGACGACGGAGCCGGAAAATTTGTTACAGGTGTGCGCGTCAAGAATGTAAAAACCGGAGAGGTCAAAGACATTTCGTGCGACGGCTATTTCGTAGCTATTGGCCACAAACCCAATACGAATATCGTGCGCGATGTTCTTAAGACAGACGGCAGCGGGTACTTGCTCCACGTTCCCGATTCTTCCGAAACGGACATTCCCGGAGTGTTTGTAGCCGGAGATGTTCATGACAATCGCTATCGGCAGGCGATTACCGCGGCGGGAGCAGGCTGCCGGGCAGCGATTGATGCCGAGAGGTGGCTGGAAACGCAGGCTCACGCCTAAGCCACGCACTTGTAGTGAACGCCGAGCCGAGACTAGAGCTTATCTTAAAAATATCGGAGGAGAATCAGGATGCAGGCGAGGTGGAGGAAGCCGAGGTAGTTCTCGATCCAGTACTCGTAGCGCACCGGGATTCTTCGGAACTGCGTGAGCCA
>RPQS01000094.1 GCA_003818605.1 Candidatus Zhuqueibacterota bacterium
CAAAAGGCATCCGATAATACCCATGATTTACGGAACATCGTCTCTCCTTGTGCGATGTTCCTAACATACGAAAACCCGCTCCTCCCTGTCAAGAATTATTTTGGGATAGGCTCGAAAGGGGGGCGCGGCGATCAGTTTTTTCGTTCCTCGTTCATCATTCATCGTTCCTCGTTTCTGACCACGAACGGCCCTTCCTTCGAACGCGAGCTGTTCAGAAAACTGTCGGAGACGGAGATCGTCCAGAAATAATCGCCTTCAGGCAAAGGAAGCGAATCGGGCACTTGAATGGACAAAACCGAATCGCCTAAAAGCGGCGACGTCCACACGGTCGTTTGAAATCCTTCCGTGATGTTCACAACCGCCGCGGTATATCCGAACGGAAAACTTGCCACAAACGGCTGCCATGTCAAGAGCGGCAGCGAGTTCACCGTGTCATTGCCTGCCGGTGTTGCCACGACCGGCACTCCCTCGATCACGCGAAAGAGATAGACCGGCCCGACGTCGTGCCGATAGCCCTGATTGTCTTTCGAGCGGAATACAAACGGTCTGCCGACCACGCCTCCCAATTGCGGATCGTCTTCCCCGAAGTACGAAGCGGAGAACGTGAAAGCCCAGATGTTCTCCGGTTGGATTAGACGGAGAGTCAATTCCGGCCGTCCGTTAAAAGAAACCCAAACCGAATCCTGCATCACGGCTTCCTCTCCGTACACTTCGGCAATCACCGAATAGGAGGGAGTGGTGGGGAAGATGCGCGTGATGTGCAGCGAGTGTATCCGTCCCGCAAGCTCGGACGGAGTGGCCGGAGGCGGGCGGTAGCGCTCGGATTCGGAATCGTACGGATTATCGTGAGGGGCCGAACAGCCGAGGCAGAGGAGCCAAACGGCGACGGCCAAAAGGGGAATAATGGATTTCACGTGCATTGGACAACTTTTTACCGCAATCGTTGAAAATACGCACGAAGTACGGGAATAGCAAGAGACTTATCACAAGCAAATCTTCCGCCGCTCTTTCCCTTCGAGCTTTTCATCACAACTAAAATTCTTTCCCATTCTTCATTTATACATTTGTTCAAATTTCTCTTGACAAACGTCTTTCTGCGCTCTATATTAAACATGAAATGCCGATATTGTGAAAATAAAATACAATAAGGATGTCATGAATAAGGGTTTTGTTAAACTTCCGCGATCTTTGAAAGATCATCCACTTCTCAATCAGACACGGCGGCTCGGCCGGTTTGAGGCTTACATTGATCTTTTGGACCGGGCCAGCTTTCATGTCAGCACGGTCTACATTAAAAAACAGGAGATTATACTTAAGCCGGGTGACCTCCTGTGCAGTTTGGCCACGCTTGCGAGAACTTGGGGCTGGCACCGAACAACAGTCCATGATTTCCTGAGTGATCTTAAAACCGCCGGTCTGGCCGACATTCTTATCGAAAAGGGGCTGACACGAATTACTGTCCACCCCGAGGCGGATGATTTTAGGGAAGACAATTTTCCTGAAGGTCAAAACGGAAACGTAAGTGTTTCAGGGGCATACAACCTAAATTCGGAGGCAACTTCACCCGGCCCACCACGTTCTAAGAAGAAAGAAGGGAAGAAAGAAGAGTCTTTGAACTTTTTGAGAAGAGTTTGAAGAATGAGTTCTTAGAACGGGACTCTTTACCTGTTGATCCCGAATTTGCGGCCTTTGTGCGGGAGGCTCTGAGCGGGCCGCAATTGCCGGTTGTGGACGGCTCGCTCATGAATCGGCTGCGGGAAGATTTCGAACGCCGCCGCGCGGGTTGAACGCTGACAAGAAACCTCGTATATTGTAAAGTTAAGCCGGAAGTGTGTGGCGCAAGATCCGCCGCGCAGGGTTTCCAACCCTGCCGGAATTCGACGTGTAGGGGCACGATATATCGTGCCCGTGGGCAAGGAACGGCAGGGGCGGCTCCTGTGGCCGCCCGATACGATGCGGCATCACAACAGCAATTTAATTTCGCACATTATTCAAACGGCGGGAGGTGCAGCATGAAGCGCGGATGGCTTGCGGTGGTCTTGCTGTTGATCTCGGTTTATGAATCGCATGCGGATACGACGTGGGTGCAGGGGGGATCCGTCAGCGGAAATTGGACGGCGGAGCATAGCCCGTATATGATTCAGGGAGATGTGATGGTCGCGGCGGGAGATTCCCTGCGGATCAATCCCGGCGTGGTTGTGTATTTTGCGGCTCCATGTTCTCTGACCGTGAACGGCAAGCTGCTGGCGGTGGGAACGGAGACGGATTCCATCCGCTTCACGACGGACACGCTGGCCAATCCCGGTCGCTGGAAAGGATTGCGCTTCATCAATGCCGACAGTGCCAGCCGCATGGAGTATTGCATTGTGGAATACGGCTATTTGCCGGAAATGGATACCGGACGTGGAGGCGGCATCTACTGTGAGAACACATCCTGCCGGTTTTCCCACTGCCTGCTTCGGTATAATTATGCTTGGTTCGGCGGAGGAGTGTATGTTTACCATGGTTCGCCGACATTTAACGACTGCAAAATAATGTTCAACTATGGTTTGACTTGTGGAGGATTAGCACTCGATGGCGCGGACGCCAACATACTCTCATGCCGGATTGATTGCAATACATCTGGAGCAAGCGGCGCGGGAATATTTATGTTGAATTATTCCGCTCCCTATTTGGAATACACTACCGTTTCCTTTAACCATAATGGGAACATTGTTTCCAATGGGGAAGGAATATTTTGCAGTTCGAGCGCCCCGACAATAATTCATTGCGCGCTGGTCGCCAACCATCCGCGTGGGTGGGCAGGTTCGGCATCAGCGATGTATCTATATGAATCACTGGCTATTGTTACAAGTACTATTTTCGCCTTTAATTTTGGCGAAGCTATTCTTATTCGGAATAGCACTGCACGTGTGAGGTACTGTGATTTCTACGGGCAGTCGTGGTCTTCACTCCCTGATGATCTGGGTATTATCACCGGCACGAATGCCAACGGCGATTCCTGCGATAGTCATTATAATATTCTACTCGATCCGCAGTTGGCCGATACGGCTGCGCGAGATTTACACTTGCTGCCGATTTCGCCGTGCATCAACGCTGGGGATCCGGCTCTGCCGCACGATCCGGACGGTTCGGTCGCTGATATCGGAGCATTTCCATTTTATCTACAGGCTGGTCCGACGCACGTGACAGGCGGCAATGTGTCCGGACGCTGGACGCAGTGGGGGAGTCCGTATCGCATTGAGGGAAACGTCACGGTGGCGTTGGGAGATTCCCTGCGGATCAATCCCGGAGTGATCGTGGACTTTGCCGCGCCGTATTCGTTAACCATTCACGGCAAGCTTCTGGCGCGCGGAACTGCTTCCGATTCGATAAAATTCACGATGGACACGCTGGCTTATTTCGACCGCTGGAGAGGTCTACACTTCATCAATTCCGATAACACAAGCCGGATGGAATACTGTATCGTGGAATACGGCAGCGCGCAGGGTACGGAGGAAGCGGGATTCGGCGGCGGAATTTATTGCGATGGCACATCAGCCACGTTTGCGCACTGTCTGATTCGGCACAACGGGGCGCGCTATGGCGGCGGAGTATTCGTGACTGGAGCGGCGCCGGTGTTCAACCATTGCCGGTTCATGCAAAACAATGCCAACATCTACGGCGGGGGCTTGGTGTTATTCGATACGGATGCGCGGCTTCTATCCTGCCGGGTAGACGGCAATACGTCTTTCGGAAGCGGTGCGGGTATTCTCATTTCAGGATTCTCGGCACCCTATTTGGAATTTACGACGATCTCTTACAATCGAAGTCTGGGAGATCATCACTACGGCGCGGGGATTTACTGCACACACAGCGATCCGTCCGTCATCCGCTGCTCGATTATCGGTAATTCCGCGACTCCGCCGGGTCTGTTCGGAACGGGAATGTATGTGCTCGAATCACAGGCCGTTATCAATAGTACGATCTTTGCTTTCAATAACGGCCCGGCTCTGTTTTTCTGGGATAGCACGCAGATTCAGGCGAATTACTGCGATTTCTACGGTCAAGAGGTTGCTGGAGGATCTCCGCCGACAGGATTCGGTGTGCTTTCCGCAACCAACGCGAACGCCGATTCCTGCGACAGCTATCACAACATTTTACTCGATCCGCAGTTCATAGATACTACCGCGCGGGATTTTCATTTGCAGCCGACGTCACCCTGCATTCACGCGGGAGATCCGAACTTGCCGCACGATCCGGATGAAACCGTGGCGGATATCGGGGCGTTTTATTACCATCGCCCTTACTTTCCGCCGACGCCGTTTGCATTGCTCTCTCCGCAAAACGGCGATACGTTGATTGACACGAACCGCGTACGCTTCAGTTGGGAGAACAGCCAAGACGGCGACCGCGGCGATACGGTCACGTTTGCGCTGTTCTTGCATTCGGGAGACTCGACGTGGACGTTCCCGGTATTCGTGGACTCGCAGCATATTGTGGATTTATCCGC
This sequence comes from Candidatus Zhuqueibacterota bacterium, assembly GCA_003818605.1. Taxonomy (GTDB): domain Bacteria; phylum Electryoneota; class RPQS01; order RPQS01; family RPQS01; genus RPQS01. Next base: position 4,493 of record RPQS01000094.1, read on the forward strand.
GCTGTCTTTGGATATAACGGAGCCTATGGAGTGGTGGGTAACCGCGCATTCGCCGCGCCCCGATACATCTATCGAGTGTCAAGAACGGTTCATCGCGCACTTAGTGAGTGCGGGTGCGATGGTTCCGGAAAATTCTCTGCCGCGCGAATTCGCGCTGTACGAAAGTTATCCGAATCCATTCAATGCGGTAACGGCGATTCGCTTCGATGTGCCGCGCGCATCGCGTGTGAAACTGATTGTGTTCGATCTCTTGGGCCGCGAGGTTGCCGTTCTGCAGGATAGATTCATGGAGGCGGGATCGCATCGCGTGCTGTTCGATGCGGGAGCGCTGACTTCGGGCGTGTATTTCTGCCGCATGACCGCGGACGATTTTACGGCGGTGAAGAAATTGCTGTTGGTGAAATGATCTTTTTCGCCGAGGCAGATCCCCAGATCTGCCCGGAATCTTCCGCCGAGGAAGGTCATCAGACCCTCCCGAAATCCGAATCACGCGCGGGGTAAGGACACCCCGCACGGCGACAAATTTTCTGATTTCTCATTTCTAATTTCGAGTTTTTCTTCGTGCATCCCATTCTTTTCAATCTCGGACCGTTTTCCCTGCACAGCTACGGGCTGGCGATGGCTTTGGCCTTTGCCGCGGGAATTCTGATTGCCATGCATCGGGCGAAGACGCGTGGACTCGGCAGCCAAACGGCGCTCGATCTTTCCGTGGCGATTCTGATTTTTTCGCTGATCGGGGCGCGGGCCACGTATGTGTTCACGCACTTGTCCGAATACCGCGAACATCCGTTCGATGCGATCTCTCCCATTCAGCACACGGGGAAAATCGGCATTGAAGGACTCGTGCTGTTAGGCGGAGTAATTGCCGCGATTCTGACGGTTTTCGTTTTCGCGCGGCGTAAAAAAATGCCGTTTCTTTCGCTCATGGATTTGCTCGCGCCCTCCACGGCTTTAGGCATTGCCGTCGGCAGAATCGGCTGTTTTTTCAACGGCTGCTGTTTCGGTTTGCCGGGAACGCTGCCGTGGTGCGTGCATTTTCCGGAAGGCAGTTCGGCGGCCTGGGTCTTTCCCGGCCAGAGCGTGCATCCCACGCAGCTTTACGAAGTCTTTTACGCGTTCGTGATTTTTATCGGCTTGTTGATCTACGACCGCGCGCCGCGGCCGGCGGGTCGAATTGTGGGCTGGTTTCTCGGTCTGTACGGCATCGGCCGTTTTTTCAATGAACAGTTCCGCTGGTATGAAAGTGAGATGGTGCTGCTTTCCGACGGCTTCCGTCTGACGTTTTCGCAGGTGATTTCTATCGGGCTGATTCTCTGCGGGTTCTTCTTAGTTCTGCGATCCTATCGTAAAAAGGCGGCAGCATGAAAAGATCGGGAGCCTTTATCATCATGGCCATGCTCTTCATTTGCGGTGCGGCTGCCGGTTTCGATATGGGTGATTTCGCGCGCACGGCCGAGCTGCCCGTGTACACTCTGGAGATCGTATCCGAACTTCCGCACGACACCGCCGCGTACACGCAGGGATTGGTTTACCACAACGGTTTTCTCTATGAGAGCACGGGACTGTACAAACAATCTTCTTTGCGCAAACTGGATGCGCAGAGCGGCGAGATTGTGCAAACCGTTTCTCTCGACGACAATCTTTTCGGCGAGGGTCTCGCGCTCTGCAATGGCGAATTGATTCAACTGACCTGGCAGGAAAACCTTGCGCTGGTTTACCGGCTTGGCGATCTTGCCCGCGTGAAAACCATTCCCTTTGACGGCGAAGGCTGGGGCTTGGCGGCAGACGGCGACCGGCTGTACATGACCGACGGCAGTTCCCTGCTGCAATTGCGCGAACCGGTGGACTTTTCTTTGCAAAGCCGGATGAAAATGAAAATCGCGGATTATGAAATGAACGCCGTGAACGAACTGGAATTTGCGTGGAACGGACTGTGGGGCAATCTGCTCGGTTTGGATTACATCGCGCAGATTGATCCCGCCGACGGTCAGGTTTTGGCGGTGGTGGATGCTTCGATGCTGCGAACTCTGGCGGGTGGAAATGCCACCGAACAACCGATGAACGGCATTGCCTGCGAACCCGCTTCAAATGAATTCTTTCTCACCGGCAAACTCTGGCCGAAAATTTTCCGCGTGCGGTTTATCAAGGATTTTTAATCGCAAGTATGTTCATCACTTTTGAAGGCATAGACGGCAGCGGCAAGAGCACGCAAATCGCGCGCACGGAAGCTTGGCTGCGCGAACGCGGTTATGACGTTTTAGTTTCGCGCGAACCGGGCGGCTCTCTTCTCGGCGAAGCCATCCGCGATATTCTGCTCGATCCGCGCTGGCACAACATGGCCGCAAAAGCGGAATTCTTTTTGTATTCGGCGTCCCGCGCGCAGCTCGTGAATGAAATCGTGCGGCCGCATCTTGCAAAACCCAAAGCGGTGGTGATTCTCGACCGCTACGACGATTCCTCCACGGCCTATCAGGGCGGCGGCCGCGAATTGGGAATCCAAACCATCGAAGAGATCAACCGCTTTGCCACGGGCGGACTCGTGCCCGACATCACGTTTGTTCTCGATCTCGATTGGCCGACCTCGTGCGCGCGGCGGGCAAAAGCGGGAATGGAAAACGACCGCCTCGAACGGAACGCGCACGACTTTTTCGAGCGGGCGCGCGCGGCGTATCATGAACTCCACCGCCGCCATCCCGCGCGGATGATTCTGCTCGACGGCGCGCAATCCGCCGACGTTCTGTTTGCGCAGATCAAGAAGGAGCTGGAAAAGAGGTTGTAGAACACAATACCGTCATGTAGGGACATGGCCTGCCATGTCCGTTTACCGATGCGGATATAACGAAAAGGGCACAGCGCGCTGTGCCCCGACGGAAGGGTCGGCGGATCTTGCGGTGTTTGTGTCGCGCATCGTGCGATGAAGACTCCGCGAGGGTCTTAGAACCCTCCTCGGCGGAATGAATTTGCCGTTTGATTCTTGAGGATACCATGAGAACGCGTTTTTGGTCCCTGATTCTGATTCTTATTCTGTGCGCGGGAATGGCGTATGCCGCCAAACCCTCCTCGCAGGATTCGCTTTACGAACAGATTCGCCGCAACATCGGCATATTCGGCGATGTTTACCGCGAAATCAGCATCCGCTACGTGGATGACATTGATCCGCAGAAATTCGTGCGGGCGGGAATTGACGGCATGCTCAGTACGCTCGATCCGTACACCGTGTTCATTGATGAAGAGGGCACGGAGGATCTCGACTTAATCACGTCGGGACGCTACGGCGGAGTGGGCATCGAGATCGGCGTGCGCGGGCGGGACAAAGTGCTGACCGTGATTTCGGCGATGGACGATTCTCCCGCGCAGCGCGTGGGCATCCGCAGCGGCGACCGGATCGTGAAAATTGACAGCTTGTCCACGGCGGGATTTTCCACGTCCGATGCGGCGAGATACTTGCGCGGCGATCCGGGCACACAGGTCACGCTCTCTATCGAACGCACCGGCTCTTCGGAACCGATTGAGTTTCTCATCACGCGGCGGGAAATCGAACTCAAGGACGTGCCTTATTATGGATTCGTAAAACCGGGTGTGGGATACGTGAAGCTGGCGCATTTTTCGCGAGGCGCTCCGCAGGAACTGGACGACGCGCTGACTGAATTGAAAAAGGGCGGCATGACGTCGCTCCTGCTCGATCTGCGCGGCAATCCCGGCGGACTCTTATCGAGCGCGGTAGCCGTGCTGCAAAGATTTTGTCCGAAAGGCGACGCCATCTTGGCGGTGAAGGGACGCCATACCGACAACGATCAGGTTTTCAAAACACAGAATGAGCCGTTGGCGGGCGACATACCGATGAGCGTTTTAGTGGACGGCGGCAGCGCGTCGGCTTCGGAAATTGTAGCCGGAGCGATTCAGGATTTGGATCGCGGCGTGCTCATCGGCGAAACAACGTTCGGCAAGGGTCTGGTGCAATCCGTGGTCTCGTTTGAAACGGGCGAAGCTCTCAAACTGACGACCGCGAAATATTACACGCCGAGCGGACGCTTGATTCAGAAAGTGGATTACTTTCACGACGATGAAGGCGTCGTGCGCGGCCCGTCGGAAGTGCGCGAGAGTTTTTCCACGCGCAACGGGCGGCCGGTGGAAGGCGGCGGCGGGATCATTCCCGACCGCGAAATTCCCGCTCCGCAGCCCGGGCAGTTGGGCACCGAACTCTGGCGGCAGGGCGCGTTCTTCGATTTCGTAAACGAGTATCGCGCAAGGCACCCGAATCTGACGTCTGAACACATGGATGACGCGGCGCTGGGAGAATTCCGCCGCTGGCTGGATTCCACGGGTTTTCATTTCGGCACGGATGGCGAGGCGGAACTGGATTCACTGCGAAAATTGGCGGCGCAAGCCGGTGTGGCCGACACCTTGGCTGCGGACTTCAAGCACATCGAAGAATTTTTAGATGTGATCCGCGCGGCGCAGTTTATCAAGGAAACTCCCTTCATCCGCCGCAGTCTGGAGGGGGAGTTAGCTGCGAACTTGTTCGGAGCGCGCGGCCGGATCGAATCGTCGTTCGCCACGGATCAAGTGATTCAGGAAGCGCTGCGCGTTCTGGAGAACCGCGACGAATACGGCAAGCTGCTCACGACGGTGAAGGGAACAAGCGGAAACGATGAACGATAATGCATGGCAGGGGCGGCTCCTGTGGCTGTCCGCTATGATCCGGCGATAACACAGACGCAAATTATTTTCGCATACTATTCAAACGGCGGGAGGTGCAGCATGCAGCGCGGATGGCTTGCGGTAATCTTGCTGTTGATCTCAGTTTGTGAGTCGAAGGCGGATACGACATGGGTTCAGGGGGGATACACTCTGGGAATGTGGACAGCGGAGCACAGCCCGTATATGGTAATGGGGGATATCTTTATTTGGGAAGGACCGCTGACGATTGAACCCGGGGTGACGGTTATCGTTACAGGGGCATACAAAATTCAAGTTTCCTCAGCCGGATGTCTATACGCCGTCGGAACCGCAACGGATTCCATCCGGTTTACGACGGATACACTGACCAATCCGGATCGCTGGCGGGGATTGGTCCAGTTCAATTCCCGCGATACGATCAAATTCGAATACTGCACGATCGAAAATGCGCGCGCGGACGGTATTTTTCCGGATGATCTGTCAGGGGGCGCCGTATATGTGCACTACGATGTGAACATGCGTTTTCGTCACTGCTTGATCCGCAACAATGAAGCGGCTCATCACGGCGGCGGCGTGTATGCCGAAAACGGCAATCTGCTTTTCGATCAATGCATTTTCAGTGGCAACACAGCGGGGGGCGAGGGCGGCGGAGCATTTATCGGCCCAGCGGCTTCAATGCGGTTTACACGCTGTACATTCGCAGGGAACCGGGCGGCAGAGGGCGGAGGAGTTGCGAACTGGGCCGGGCAGTTGTGCTTAAACAGTACGATTATCGCTTTTAATGACGGTGCGGGCTTGTGGTGCTCTACAACGAGTGCGGTGAACTTGCCGGAGCTTCACAGTTGCGGCTTCTATGACAATACTGGCGGTCCGTTCGAGGGGCCGATTATCGGGACCTGGGGAGATTTGGATTCGATCAATTTCATGCATGATTCCTGCGACGCCTTCGGCGATATTTTTCTCGATCCGCGGTTTGTGGATCGCACGGCGGGGGATTTCCATTTACTATCGATGTCGCCGTGCATCAATGCCGGAGATACATCGCTGCCGCGCGATGCGGATGGAACATACACCGATATCGGCGCGTTTCCGTTTAACATTCCGGCGGGTCCGACGCATGTAGCCGGCGGCAGTATTTCCGGACTTTGGACGCCGCGGGGGAATCCATATCGCATCGAAGGAAACGTCACGGTGGCGGCTGCAGATTCCCTGCGGATCAATCCCGGCGTGATCGTGGACTTTGCCGGGCCGTATTCGTTCACGATTCACGGCAAGCTTCTGGCGCGCGGAACGGAAACCGAATACGTCCGTTTCACGACGGACACGTTGGTCAATCCCGATCGCTGGCGGGGATTGCGCTTTGTCCATGCCGACAGCGCCAGCCGCATGGAGTATTGTATCGTGGAAAGCGGACGTGCGGTCGGAACGGATACGGCAAGCTGGGGAGGCGGGATTTATTGCGAGAACACATCCTGTCACTTCACTCATTGCCTGATTCAATACAATTCGGCTTTTCGCGGCGGCGGGGCATATCTTTACGGCGGATCGCTGGTCTTCGATGGCTGTGATTTCTGGGCAAACGGGGGCGGTCTGGGCGGCGGATTGTATTTAGATAACGCGATTGCACAACTGATTTCATGCCGGATATTTTTCAATCATGTCGGCATGAACGGCGCGGGAATAGCCATGACCTCCTCCGCCGCTGAACTGCAATTCACCGTTGTTTCCAAAAACTGCAATTTTTACAGTACCCAAAACAGTGCCGCGATTTCCTGCTCGTCCAGCGCGGTGACATTAATCCATTGCACGGTGGCAGCCAACAACGCCTTTCCGCAGAGTCAGGGCGGTGTGGGGATGTATTTGCAGAGGTCCGTCGCCGATATCAACAGTTCGATTTTCGCGTTCAATACCGGTTCGGCTTTGCAATTCTTCAACAGTTCACTGGGGCAAGTGCGGTATAGCGATTTTTACGGCCAGGTTTTGGCTGAAGGCAATCCGCCGATCGGTCTTGGCCTGCTTACCGGGCACAATGTGAACGCCGACTCGTGTGATAACTATTTCAACATTCTACTCGATCCCTTGCTGGTGGATCTCGTCTGGAGAGATTTCCATTTGCAGCCAACGTCGCCATGCATTCACGCGGGGGATCCGGCTCTGCCGCACGACCCGGATGAAACCGTGGCGGACATGGGGGCGTTCTCCTGCAATAGGCCGTATGCGTTGCTTGAACCGTTTGATCTGCTCATGCCGTGCAACGGTGATACGGTGACGGACACGAACCGCGTGTGCTTTTTTTGGCGCCGCAGTTTGGATGCGGATCGCGGCGATACGGTGACTTATACTCTTTATCTGCGTTCGGGAAACTTCACGTGGACCTTCCCGACGTTTTCGGATACGTTCGACACCGTCGATCTCTCCGGGCTGGTTTTAGATTTGACGGAACCTTTGGTCTGGTGGGTAACGGCGCATTCACACCGTCCCGATACCTATCTGGAAAGCGCGCAGCATTTCAGCGTGTGCTTGATCGGCGCGGGTGCAGCGGTTCGGGAAAACAATTTGCCGCGCGTCTTCGCGCTGTACGAAAGTTCTCCGAATCCGTTCAATGCGGTAACTGCAATTCATTTCGACGTACCGCGTGCATCACGCGTGAAGCTTGTCGTGTACGATGTTTTGGGCCGGGAAGCAACGGTCTTGCGGGACGGATTGACAAACGCAGGCACGCATCGTGTGTTGTTCGATGCGGGCGCGCTGCCGTCGGGCGTGTATTTCTGCCGCATGACCGCGGAGGATTTCTCGGCGGTGAAGAAATTGCTGCTGGTGAAATGAACATATTGACGACAGAATTGAGGACCGCGCTAAAAGAAAACTCATAATGAGCAGGTGATGACGGAACTTTTAGGACTTGTGGCTCTCGGATTTGTGACGGGAATTTTCAGCGGCTATCTCGGCATCGGCGGGGCGGTCATCATCACGCCCGTGCTGCTGGAAATGCTGAAGGCGCGCGGCATTTCCGAGGACGTGCGGTTCCATCTCGTGTTCGGCACGACACTCTTGGCGATCATCGGCGCGGTAACGTCCTCGACGATTTCCTACGCGAAAGTCAAGCGGGTCTATTGGGCGGCGGTTCCTTTGACGGGCGCGGCGGCGGTCGCGCTCTCGCTCATCGGTTCGCGTTTGGCGGCGCTTTCGCCCGGCTCGTATTTGAAAATGTTTTTCGTGTTTTTCGCAGCGGCCAGCGCACTCATGCTGCTCATCAAACCGCCCGCGGCGAAAGAAGAAATTCCGCTGCATCGCTTGCGGCTGTTGGGAATCGGTGCGATTGCGGGAATCGTTTCGGCCTACATCGGCGTGGCGGGCGGAATCATCATGGTGCCGCTGTTTATTCTGTGGGCGGGTGTGCCGACGGAGATGGCGGCGGGAACGAGTACGGCGGTGGGAATCTTGACGAGTTTAGTGGGTGCGGCGGGATATATTATCAACGGTTGGAATGTGGCGGGCAGGCCGGACGGATCGTGGGGTTTTGTCATGCCCGCGATTGCGCTGCCGATTTTGGCAGGCACGTTATTCGGCGGGCCCTTAGGCAGCAGACTGAACCGCAAGCTCGGAAAAAAAGTTTTTCGTTATGTGTTTGCGGCATTTCTCATCATCATCGGATTGAAAGTCTTTTTTTCGTGATAGGAACGGATGCGAAACGTTTGATAAATGAACGCAACAACAACTGAGATGCATTGACCATGGTATCTGAAAGTCATTTGGATCTGAAGCTGATCAAGCGCGGTAAAGTCCGCGACATGTATGAGCTGGATGAAGAACATCTGGTGGTGGTGACCTCCGACCGTTTATCCGCTTTCGATGTTGTGCTGCCCACGGCCGTTCCGGGGAAAGGCGCAGTTCTGACCAAACTCACGCGATTTTGGATGGACAAATTATCCGGTGTTGTGAAAAATCATTTGCCGAAAGACCGCGATAAATACAAAGATCTGCTGCGCGATCTGGCGGCTTTGCAGCAGGGAATGTCCGCGGATCAAATTGAAGTTGTGCGCAAGGCTAAAGTGTTTCCGATCGAGTGCGTGGTGCGCGGCTATCTGGCGGGATCGGGCTGGAAGGATTATCAGCAGACGGGAGCCGTGTGCGGCCATGTATTGAAGCCGGGACTCCGGCAATGCGACTGGCTGCGAGATCCGATTTTCACACCGTCCACCAAAGCCGAAGCCGGGCATGATGAAAACATCTCCCGCGAGAAAATGGCGGATATCGTGGGTGCGGAAGCCGCGCGCAAATTGGAAGAGATTTCGCTCGCGCTGTATCGCGCGGGACGGGAGCACGCGTCGCAGCGGGAGATTATCATTGCCGATACCAAATTCGAATTCGGTTTGATTGACGGCGAAATCCATCTGGTGGATGAAGTGCTCACTCCCGACAGTTCGCGCTTCTGGCCCGCCGAACACTACGAACCGGGACGCGATCAGCCGAGCTTCGACAAGCAGATCGTGCGCAATTACCTCAGCGATCTCGGCTGGGATAAAACCCCTCCCGGTCCGACTCTGCCGTTCATGATCGTGGAGCAAACGGCGTTTGCGTATCGGCAGATTTTGGAAAGACTGACGCGATAAAGGATGAATGATGAACGATGAATCCCGAACCCGATCCGTAGTGACACAGCTTGCTGTGTCTCCAAGCTCGCCGAGCGGTGGTCGCTGACCCCGTCCGCCTTTGGCGAGATCTCGTCCGCAAAGCGGACGGACCGGAATCAGGGGGCAAATACACATTGCACGGTGAATCAGGAATAGTCCGATGACCTTATCAACGATGCGTTCAAAGGGATTTGCGGCAGGATACTCCTGTTGCAAAGCATGCATATCCCCGGCCAAAATAATCGTGATCTTCTGGACCGCGCTTATCCTCCATGCCGCCGCAATCCCCTGCTATGCAGTCCGTCCATCCCGCTTTATGGGTGAGGATTTGCAGCGTAAACTTGAACAATATCAGGGAATCACGGTTGAGCTGCATACAGATACAGGATTTTATTTCCAAGGTCAGCAAATAGACCTATATTACCGAATAACTTGCTCAGAACCAAGATATCGTCCGTGGAGTAATTTCGGATTTCTTAATTGGATCGAATTAAAACGAAACGGGAATGATCTCAGCAGGCTTCGTAGTAATATCGGCGATTACTTTTCGGGTCGTGAACTCGCCACAGAATTTAACGATATGCTAAGCATCAATGGGACGTTCTATGATGTCCAGACACGGGATGAATATGGATTCAATCACCTCTTGCCCGGAAACTATGTAGGCTATTTTGATTGTGGTATAGTTTCGCCAGATTTTTATTTTACAGTACTTCCTGTTCCGGATACGCTACAAGTGTACTGGCAAAAGTATTGCAGCCTTCGTCGCTTTAAAAAGGATCACACCTTCGCGGAGAATGATCCGATTCTTGACAGTGCGCGGCATGTCATGCAGGAGTTTGCTGTATTGCCCGAAGGTACTTTTTATCGAAAAGAGGTCTTAGAAGAGGGATTGTTCACGTTCGAATTGTATAGCACACAATACTCCCTGAACAATAATGACCTAAATCAACTCCATTATTACCTTAAAGAGCTTGCGAATGAACCAAGAATGTCGGCGATGTCGATTGTTGAAGTAGCAGTTGCAACGTTTTGCAAAGGTCGGTCCCCAGAAGCAACAGCAGACGCATTGCTGGATTTTGCACGGTGGCTTGGAAAACCTGCCATTTTGCAGGAAGCGCAGAAAAGAGCGGAACAATTGCGAACCAAGGGTGGGAGGTAATTCCAATGAAGCATATACTCGCGCTGTGGGCTATACTATGACCGATAGCCGTAGTTTTTCCGGCAGGGTCGCGGACCCTGCACGGCGGAAAGAGACCCCCCTTCGTCCCCCCGTAAACGGGGGGAGAGCAGAAGCGCGAAGCAGAAATGCTTCGCGCTTTCGTTTGAGGGGTGACTCTGGAGAGTCACCACCGGGAAAACGTCAATATTCCGGGAGGGTCTGATGACCCTCCTCGGCGGA
>RPQS01000095.1 GCA_003818605.1 Candidatus Zhuqueibacterota bacterium
CACCTTCAACAGCAATCAACGTGCGAGCCTTTTCACGAATGCGCGCCCGTTTGCCCTTCAGACCGCGAAGATACGTCAGTTTGGCGCGACGAACACGACCGCGCCGCAGCACTTCAATGCGGGCTACCGTCGGCGAATGGAGCGGAAACACTCTTTCCACTCCAACACCCATAGAAATTTTTCGCACGGTAAACGTTTCATCCAATCCGCCGGCGTGCCGACCGATCACCGTCCCTTGAAAAGCCTGAAGTCTTTCTTTGTCGCCTTCGATTACTCGTACCGAAACATTCACCAGATCACCGGGTCCGAAGCTGGGAACGTCTTTGCGCAGATCATCCTGCGTCCAATTGGCAATGCGATTCATAGTCGTATATTTCCGTTAGTCAATTGTCTTGTTCGTGGAATGTATTTCAGACCAGGTTTTCCATAGGTCCGGACGCCGTATTTTCGTTCGTTCAAGTCGTTGATCAAACCGCCATTTGCGAATATTTCCATGGTGTCCGCTCAGCAGCATATCGGGAACACGCCATCCCGAAATTTCCTCGGGACGTGTGTAATACGGTGCATCCAAAAGACCATCTTCAAAACTGTCGCTATCAGCGGACGCGGGATCACTTATAGCGCCGGGAAGAAGGCGAGTAACCGCGTCCACCAGCATGGCTGCGGGAATTTCGCCGCCGCTAAGGATATAATCCCCAACGGAAATTTCCAACCACTCGTCCCGCTTAAAAATGCGGGCATCCACGTCTTTATAGTGTCCGCAGAGCAGGATCAGCCATTCCACGGCGGCCAGTTCGCGCACTTTACTCTGCGTCAGCGGAATCCCCTGCGGCGTCAGATAGATGCGAAGCGGGTTCTTTTTTCGGGAAGCGATCAGAAAGTCCATCGCGCTCCATACCGGCTGCGCCATCATCACCATCCCCGGTCCGCCGCCGAAAGGAGCATCATCAATGTTGCCGTGCGGTTCGTCCGTGAAATGGCGAAGATTATGCACCCAGATTTCCGCCGTGTCGGTTAAAAGCGCACCCCGCAGAATGGAACTGTTGACCAGACCTGAAAAGATTTCGGGGAAACCCGTGAGAATATCAATGATCATCGGATTCGCCGTTTTCATTGACGGTTTCGGATTCCAATAATCTCCGCCAATTCAGAATCTCGATGGTTCGTTCCGCGGAATTGATCCGCCCCACCCAATCCGCGACGAACGGCACCAGCCATTCCCCCCCGTCGCGACTGATTTCGAGAATATGCTGCGGACTTTCCAGAATGCCCTTTAGAATTCCGAGCGGTGTCCCGTCGTTCGCCACGACTCGATACCCGATAAGATCGGATATATAGTAGACACCTTCAGGAAGCGGCCATGATTCCCCATCCGGGACGCACAGTTCGGTTCCGTACAACTGCTCCGCCGTTTCCCGATTTCTGATCGTGTCCAGTTGAATGTGAACCAGTGATCCGCTCCAACGCACACGCTTAACCCGATATTCACCCGTTATCGAGTCTGCTTTAGCCAGAATCACTCGCTGAAGCGCATCAAACCTTTCGGGGAAATCCGAGAGCGGATTGACTTTAACCGCTCCCTGCAGGCCGTGCGCTCCAACGATAATTCCGATGACTCGCAAGTCGTCTAACTGCATGGTCGTCGGCTGCAGATCATGCTCTATCGTCCGCACTGTCTTCATGGGGCCGCGCGGGATCCACAATTTCAAATCCGGCTCTCAACCCTTTGCGCGCGGCTACGGCAATCACGAGCGTGCGAATCGATTTGGCGGTTTTCCCCTCCTTACCGATTACTTGCCCTAAATCACCGTCTCCTACATTCAGACGATAGAGATGCCTGCCACTCTCTTTTTCGGTGTGTTCCACCCGAACGGCATCCGGATTGTCCACCAGATGCTTAACGATAAAACTGATGAACTCTTCCATGATCCGATCATCCCTGCTGGCTGATTAGGCAACGATCATGCCGACGTAGGTGCGTCAGCGGGCGTATCGCTCGTCGCGGCACCACTCTTACGCTTGGATTTCTTCGCGCCGGCACGCCGCACTTCGCGGTCGGCGTTGGCGCTTTTCCATTTGGACAGGGCTTCGGCGATCACGTCGGGGGACGTTTGCCGCTTGATCATATCGAATTGAAGCAAAATTCCCTGCCGCGAAAGGAGATTGTGCACGGTATCGGACGGCACAGCGCCTTTGGAAAGCCAATTCAAGGCTTTCTTTTCGTCAATAGATACCTGAGCGGGTTGATGCCGCGGATGATAAACGCCAATCTGATCGAGATAAGCGCCGTCGCGGCGATTGCGGGAGTCCATTACCACGATCCGGTAATGTGGGATTTTTTTTCGTCCCACGCGGGTAAGTCTGATGCGAACGGACACGACAAGTTCCTATGGTTAGGTTATGATAAAACGATCATCGGCCGCTGAGAACGCGGCGCAATTGTCCGGGACCGGCCTTACGAAGCTTCTTCATCATATGGACCATCTGGTCATATTGCTGAATAAGGCGATTGACGTGCTGCACGGTAAGACCGGCGCCCATGGCGATGCGGCGGCGACGGCGCGCGTTCAGAATATCCGGACGCTCGCGTTCTTCCACGGTCATAGACAGAATCAGCGCTTCCAAATGCTTCAGTCCCTTTTCATCCACTTGGACGTTGCGAAGCTGCTGCCCAACACCCGGGATCATTCCGAGAAGACTTTCGAGCGACCCCATTTTTTTCAACTGCCGCAACTGATCTAAAAAATCGGTCAGTGTAAAATCAGCATGACGGAGTTTTTCTTCGAGTTTGGCGGCTTTCTCTTCGTCAACAACTTGCTGTGCTTTCTCGACAAAAGTGACGATATCGCCTTTACCGAGAATCCTGCCCGCCATCCGATCCGGATGAAACGGTTCCAGAGCTTCCAGTTTCTCCCCGGCTGAGACGAACTTCAGCGGTTTGCCGGTGACCGCCCGTATGGAAAGGGCCGCACCACCCCGTGTATCTCCGTCCATCTTGGTCAATACGGAACCGGAAAACTGCAACCGCTCATGAAAAGCGCGCGCTGAATTCACTGCATCCTGGCCGGTCATACCGTCGGCAACGAATAAAATTTCCGCAGGCTTCGTCAGTTTCTGAATGCGCTCCAGCTCATTCATGAGATCGTCGTCCACGTGCAGACGTCCCGACGTATCCAGAATGACCGGATCCACGCTGATCTTGCGGGCATGACGCAAGGCGTTATCGCACACGACGACCGGATCCTTGCCCTCCCCGCGAAATACGGGCACACCAATGGAATCACCCAGGATTTGCAATTGATCCTGAGCCGCCGGACGTTGGAGGTCTGCCGCAACCAACAACGGGCGTTTGCCTTTGGTTTTCAGATGCCGAGCCAGCTTGGCGCAGAACGTCGTTTTACCGGAGCCTTGCAGCCCCACGACCATGAACACCGTGGGCGGCGTTTGCGCGGAAACTAAACGGCTTTCCTTTTCCCCCAGAAGCAGCACCAGTTCATCGTAAACAATCTTGACAATGAGCTGAGCCGGAAGAACGGACTTAACAACTTCCTGCCCAATCGCTCTTTCTTCCACGCGGCCAAGAAAGTCACGGGCAACCTGGACATTGACGTCAGCGTCCAGCAGCACGCGCCGAATATCCTGCAAACTTTCCCGAATATTCGATTCGGACAGCTTGCCGATACCGCGCAAGTTGCGAAAAACCTGATCGAGCCGCGCAGTCAGATCTTCAAACATAGGTCAGCGGTAGCGCTCCGCGATGGTCTGAATCAATCCCGTCGTAGAATAGCCCTCTTTAAACGGAATGACTTCCACGCGACCGCCTATCCCGGTTACATGATCATATCCGACTACATTTTCCGGCAAGTAATCCCCGCCTTTAACCAAGATGTGAGGATTCAGCTCGCAGATCAGAGACTTCGGCGTATCTTCTTCAAACAATACAACCACGTCCACGCAATGAAGCGCGAGTAAAGCGTAAGCGCGATCTTCCTGCCCAATCAGCGGACGCTTGGATCCTTTGAGGCGTTGCACGGAAGCGTCGCTGTTCAAACCCACAACAAGCAGCGTCCCGAGATCTCGCGCCGCGCCAAGATATTCCAAATGACCACGATGCAAGAGATCGAAAACGCCGTTCGTAAAAACCACCGTACTTCCTCGAAGGCGTTCGATCAGGCAGCGGCGCACAGCGTCTTCGCGCGACAGAAGTTTGTCCATAAAAGTAAGATCATTCATCGTGGGCGACATAGGACTTGAACCTATGACCTCTGGTATGTGAGACCAGCGCTCTAACCAGCTGAGCTAGTCGCCCGAAATCAACTGCGCTCGGAAATGACTTCCAACAGACGGTTTCCGTCAATCGGAACAACTCCGACTTCACCGCAGACGATACCCGCCGCGTAGTTGGCCATGACGGCCGCTTCCACGGGGGCCGCACCGCCGGCTTCCGCCACCACATACGTAGCGATGACCGTATCCCCTGCTCCCGAGACATCGTGGACTTTCATGGCTTGCGTGGGAATATGTTCAACAGTCTCACGATCCAGAAACAACGTCATACCCATCTCCCCGCGCGTGACCAGCAAGAGATCCGGTTCCATACGATCGAAAAGCATGCGACCCGCTTGAATCAACCGCTCCGTACCGTCCGTACGCGTACCCAGCGCTCGTCCCAATTCGCGTACATTGGGTTTAAAAAGATGACAGCGTTTGTACTCAAAAAAGTGATCGAATTTGGGATCTACCGCAACCGGTACATGGTGAACAGCGGCCAGGCGAAGGGACTCACTGATGACCCGATTCGTGAGAACACCTTTGTTATAATCCTGCAAAATCAGACCGCGCAAACTCGGCATGGCCGATTCAATACGCTGTAGCAGCCGGTCTTCGTCCTCGTGAGCGATATCCGCCACCGTCTCGCGATCCGCTCGAACCACATGCTGATCCTGAGCAATAATGCGCATTTTTTCGGTCGTGCGGCGATCCGGCAGAATCAACATGCCGCGCGTTATGGCGCCAACGCTCTCAAGGTGCCCCATCATTTCCTGACCGGCTCCATCCCGTCCGACGATGCCGAAAGCAACCGGAAGGACACCCAAACCCGCCAGATTCTGAACGACGTTTCCGGCTCCGCCAAGTCCGGTCGTTTCATTCTCAACTTCAACGACCGGGACCGGGGCTTCCGGGCTGATACGCTTGACGGAGCCTTTTAAATGCCGGTCAAGCATAAAATCACCTAATACGGCAATGTGCTTCTGGCCGGCTGCTTTTATGATTTCGCGAGCGCGGTCGGCAGAGATGTGATTCATCTCGACACTATTCTGGCGGTCCTTGAGTTTCGCAGCATCATTACTGCACTCAGGTTTCCAGAATCTCCTTTTCTTTGAGTTCGAAAAGGTGATCCATGTCTTTGATGTGCTTGTCCGTCATTTCCTGAGTGCGATCTTGCGCCTTATGACTTTCGTCCTCCGAGACTTCGTGACTCTTCTCCAACTTTTTAATATGTTCGTTGGCGTCACGACGAACGTTGCGCAAGGCGACCTTCGCATCCTCCGTATACTTCTTAACAATCTTCACCAGATCTCGGCGGCGTTCCTCGGTAAGCGGCGGGATTGCCAAACGGATAAGCGTCCCGTCATTCATCGGGTTTATGCCGAGATCCGATTTTTGAATGGCCTTCTCGATAGCCCCCAACGTCGTGCGATCCCACGGTTGAATGACAATCGTCCGCGCATCTGGAGTCGAAAGTGAAGCCACCTGAGTAATCGGCATCTCCGAACCGTAGGCTTCAACCCGGATGGGTTCCACTAAGCCTATGGATGCTTTGCCCGTGCGAATGTGCGCCATCTCCTGCCGTAGTTTTTCCACGGATTTGTTCATGCGCAATTCGGTGTCTGCGATGATTTCCTTAATCATGGTCGGTTACCCGCCAATCAATGTTCCGATTTGCTCGCCGTTCAAAATGCGGCGTAGATTGCCGCGAACCTTGAAATTGAAGACGTGGATCGGGATGCCGTTGTCCATACAGAACGTCACGGCCGTCGAATCAATGACTTTCAGCTGACGTTCGACGACCTCCATATAGCGAATATGGTCGTACATGGTCGCTTGATGATCGGTGACGGGATCGGCGGTGTAAATGCCGTCCACTTTCGTACCTTTCATCAGGACATCGGCTTTTATTTCCTTCGCCCGCAGAGCGGCGGCAGTATCCGTGGAAAAAAACGGGCTGCCCGTCCCGGCGGCGAAAATCACAATGCGGTGTTTTTCCAAGTGACGCAGGGCGCGGCGGCGGATAAAAGGCTCAGCCACCGTTTGCATCGGGATAGCGGATTGCACTCGCGTGACTACATTCAGCCTCTCCAGCGCGTCCTGCAAAGCCAGCGAATTAATCACCGTGGCCAGCATTCCCATTTGGTCGGCGCTGACGCGATCCATACCGGCAGCCGCGCCTTTCAAGCCGCGAAAAATGTTGCCGCCGCCGATCACGATGCCGATGTCCATGTTCAGAGCATGCACTTCGGCAATTTCCTCAGCCATCGCGCTCAATGTAGCGGGATCTATTCCGTATTCACGATCACCAACCAGCGCCTCGCCGGAAAGTTTCAACAGAATGCGACGATAACTCAGATGTCCGCCTCAATCTTTGGATTGTTCACCGACGCGTATTCGTACAAAAGATTTCACTTTAATTTCGCACCCGGCCTTTTTAGCCGTCTCGGAAACCAGATCGCGAATGAATACTTTCGGATCCTTTACGAATGGCTGGTCGAGCAGCACGACTTCGGAAAACCACTTGTTGACGCGGCCTTCCGCAATCTTCGCAACGGCCGGTTCCGGTTTGCCTTCCGCCCGCGCGCGCTCCATTTCGACGCCTCGCTCATATTCGATTTTATCGGCGGAGATCTCATCGCGATTAACGAATAAGGGAGATGCCGCGGCAACCTGCATAGACAGATCCCGACCCAGCGTTGGTACGTCCGGTTGCGAACCGGAAGGTCCTTCCAAGGCCACCAAGACACCGAGTTTCGAATCGGAATGGACGTAGCTTCCGACATATCCGTTCTCAACATGAACGCGGACGAAATTGCCGATAGCCAGCTTTTCGCCGATGGCTCCGATCAAATCCGTGAGCAGATCGCCGACCTTCGAACCGGGCGACATCTCCATTTGAAGCAGATCGTCCACGGTTTTACCGGAAGCATCCTTCCATCCGAGTACTAAATCCGCCAAGGAATTGGCATACTTGCGGAAGGATTCGTTTTTGGCGACAAAATCCGTTTCGCTGTTCACTTCGACCAAGGCAGCGGTTTTACCGTCGGAACTGGTATGTATCACTACCAAACCCTGCTCGGCGGACCGGCCGGCGCGTTTTTCTGCCGCCGCTTTTCCTTTTTTGCGAAGATACTCCAGAGCCTTGTTCTTGTCGCCGCCGGATTCAGCCAGAGCCTTCTTGCAATCCATCATTCCAGCGCCGGTTTCACGGCGGAGCTCGGCAACCAGCGCGGCATTGATTTCAAAATCGGACACGTTATCCTCTACGATGTTGCTTTAGATTAATGACGGCCATTTCGCCGTTTACGCTTCGGGAGCGGATGCCTCAGGCGCACCGGTTGATGACGGCGAGCTGTTTACACTTGGATTTGAAGGATCGGCGGGCTGAGGTTTTTCCTCACCGCCATGCGGAACGTTCGGCCGGTAGCCGGGACGTTCTCCCTGCCCTTCACCGGGTTTCCGAACGCGCCGGCGGCGCATATCGCGGTCTCCACCACCACCCGGACGGGCATCACGCGGACGGCTTTCACGATGATCCTGATCGCGCGATTGCGTGACTTGCGCTGCTTCCTGGAGATGTGCGGTGGCACGATAGGCGGCCATGCCCTCCATCACTCCGTCCGTAAGGGCGCGCGTAACCAAAGCAATGGATTTGAAGGCGTCATCATTGGCTGGAATCGGGAAATCCACCTGATCAGGATCCACATTTGTGTCCACGATCGCCACCACCGGAATGCCCAACCGGCGGGCTTCCGCCACGGCGATTTTTTCACGACGAATGTCCACGACAAACATCGCGCCGGGCAAATGCGACATATCCCGAATACCGCCGATGGAATCTAAAAGTTTGGCGCGCCGACGTTCAATCATCAGGCGTTCTTTTTTCGAAATCTTTTCAAACGTTCCGTCCATCATTTTCTTTTCCAGAGAATTGAGGGTTTTAATCCCCTGACGGATCGTCTGAAAATTCGTAAGACAGCCGCCCAGCCAGCGCTCATTGACATAAGGAATGCCCGCGCGCTTGGCTTCCGCATAGATCACGTCGCGCGCTTGCGATTTGGTGCCTACAAATAAGACCTGCTCTCCGCGGCTCGAAACATCCTTCAGCGCGGCGCAGGCCTTGATTAAGCATTCCTGAGTCTTACGGAGGTCCATAAGATGAATACCGTTTCGTTCCATCAGAATAAACGGTTTCATCTTGGGATGCCAACGGCGGGTTAAATGCCCGAAATGCGCACCCGCCAACATCAATTGCTGCAGTGATACGTGAGACATTCAGATCTCCTGGGTTAACGTCCCCGTTCATCATTTCGGGCGATAATCCGTGGATGTGCGATCCCACAGACACCCTCGTCCGATCCGAACGGGTGTGTGATGATTCCGGCTTACAAGCCGGATAGATTGATTAAGCCCGGCATCGCAACATGAGATGACCGGCTGAGAATACGATTAGCGCTTCGAGTACTGGAAGCGTTTGCGAGCGCCGGGACGACCGTATTTCTTGCGTTCCCGTTCACGGGGATCGCGGGTCATAAGATCGTTACGGCGCAAAACCGGCCGCAGACTCTCATCCATAGCCACTAACGCGCGTGAAATCCCCAAACGTACGGCGCCGGCTTGTCCGCTGAGGCCGCCGCCTACCACTGTAGCACGGATATCCAGCTTGCCCAAATGCTCCGTCACTTTAAGCGGTTGCTCGATGAGCATACGAAGAACGTCGCGACGGAAATAGCCTAAAAGATCGCGCCCGTTGACATCAACTTGACCGGAACCATGCGATAGCCATACGCGCGCAATCGCAGTCTTGCGCCGGCCCGTGGCATAAAATCGTGTTGCTTTCATTGTTCAGACGTTCGTTTCAGATTTGAACCGGCCGGGGTTGTTGCGCCTCATGCGGATGTTCCGCACCCGCATATACTTTCAGCTTGCGGAGCTGTTTTCGGCCAAGCCGTGTACGAGGCATCATGCCCTTTACGGCGCGCTCGATGGTTCTCTCCGGATGCGTTTTCATCACGGTTTCCAGAGATGTCCACGCTTTGCCGCCGGGATGGCCCGTATGACTGAAGTATTGTTTACTGGTCAGCTTGCCGCCGGTGAGGCGTACGCGTGAGGCATTAACTATAATAACAAAATCACCGACGTCGCAATGCGGCGTATACTCGGGTTTATTTTTACCGCGAAGAATCGCAGCTACGCGCGTGGATAACCGGCCAAGCACTTGATCGGCGGCGTCAATTATGACCCACTTGCGTTCGGTGTTATCAGACTTGGCGTGGTAGGTCTGCATGCTAATCATCCTATTTTTACAAGCCTATAAATTTACACAACCGACTTCATAATGTCAAGCAACAAATTATTTAATGTATGTAACTGTTATACAGCATCTTATCATTCTTGACCCGTTAATATTCATTCAATATCAGGTCAATACTTCACTCGCCTCAAATAGTCCGCGGCCAGTTCCGGAGGCGTGGGATTGATATGAAATCCCGTTCCCCACTCAAATCCGGCTGATTTAGTCAACCGCGGGATGATTTCGATATGCCAATGATATCCGTCGGCGAGATACGGGAAGTCCTGCATCCAAACGGATCGGGATCGTATATTCGGTGCCGAGTGGATCACAAAATTGAAAGGGGGGTCATTCAAGGCGGAGCGCAGGCGATGCAATGTCTCTATAAGGATAGCAGCCAGTTTTTCCGTTCCGTCATCCGTGATATGCGCAAAATCGTGTTGATGGCGAGTTGGAGCAAGAATCAGTTCAAAAGGCGACCGGGCGGCATAAGGAGCATAGGCGATATAATCGCCATTATCCACAACAATTCGCGATCCGGCATCCCTTTCCTGACGGAGAAGATCACAAAACAGGCATCGTTCGCGTTGATAATAATGATCACGCGCGGAGCGTAATTCGATTTCGATTACGCGAGGCACAATCGGCATCGCGATCAACTGTGAATGCGGATGGGATAGTGTCGCTCCGGCACTTTCTCCATAATTGCGGAAAATCGCCACGTACAGGAAGCGCGTGTCGCGCTGCAAATCGAGTAAGCGGTCGCGATACGTCCGTAATACTTTCGCGAGATGGCTTTGTGGCTGATCCGCGATATGACGAGTATGATCGGGCGTTTCAATGACGATCTCGTGGGCGCCGACCCCGTTCATCCGGTCATATAGTCCCTCGGCAGCCCGATCCAAATCGCCTTCGATTCGCAGCGCCGGATATTTATTGGCTACTACACGAACGGACCAACCCGGCGAATTCGGCGCGCTGAAACCGTCACGAACAGCCATGATCTCCGGCGGGGTTTTGTCTTCGTTACAAGGACAGAACGGACAAAACTCCGCCGATTGCTGCGTCACGGTGACTTCAAATTCCGAAGGGCGACGCGCGCGTTCACTGGCGATAATCACCCACTGGCGTTGAATCGGATCATGTCTTAATTCAGGCATGGTTCTTATCCAAAAAGGTTAAACCATCCAATTAGCCGCTACGGTTTCAGAGGTCGGGAGAATAAAATGGAAGGCTCCCGCCGGCGGTAATTTCTCGAGCAGAATATTTTCGTCCGTCATCTCGACCCAAAACTGACATTCCCCGCCGCGCGGCACTCCACCGTGATCATGCCGGATCGCGATTTCGATAGTCTCATCGCTCACCCACCGGATTCCATTCTGAGTTACCGGCATGGACTGGCCGTTAAAAGGAATCTCCAGTGTGATCTGGTCCTGTCCCAAGACGTGCAAACGCAAAATGGCTGTTGTTTGCGGATGGAGCGTTTGCGCAGGTTCAATTCGGAAAAACAATTCACTGTCCCCAAAACCGTAATTAACGCACTTAAGAGAATGCTCGGCGCGTCCCATTGTGGTTCCGAATTGTCGGGGATCAATCCGGCACGCTCCCACCCACTCATAGAAGGATGTGTCCCGTCCATCTATTGTCGGCGTAATCGGATAGGCGGGCTGAAGTCTTCGCTCGGGTTTGATGGGCTGGGCGATGGGCAAATCCAATCCGGGCGGAGCTTGACGGCCCGCTTCGGCATACGCGGCTTTCAGAAACGATCTAAAGAGCAAATCGAAATGGTGCTTATAGGCTGAAGAGAACGGCTCGCCATACCACCAAAACCAATCGGAACCCTGCGCACGGAGCAGCCACGACCAGCAGGCCTCTCTTCGGCTGTCTCCGACATTCAGATCGTCCAATATCCGGCGCGCCCGTCCCAGTTCGATCCATGCCTGATTTTTCTGAGGATCGCCGATCCAGATTCGGAAGTTCGAATCAATCCACGATCCCGCGTGCAGTCTGGTAATCCGTTCGCGCGATCCAGTTCGCATATGCTCGGAAAACGTCTGAGGAATCAACCGGGGATGCGATTCGAGCTTTTGAAAGAGCGTCAGTAGAAGCTTCTCCCCGCCGTCCGTGTAGCTTTCCCACGGATTTTCGCCGTCGAGTGCGATCACAACACATCTTCCTCCGACGCCACGCGTCCCCTCCTCGATCCGTTCCAGATGAGTGACAAACTCATTGACGGATTCTTCCGGCGGCATGGACGCATAGCGAAACCCAATGGCGTCGGCTAACGCACGATCACGAAAATAGATGCGAATACCGGCACTCTTCGCCTTATATTGATATGAAACGAAATGTGCGGTCGTATCCGTGCGCGTGCGTTCGCTCCGTTCTAATATACCCTGATCCGTTGCCAACCAGCGAAAACCCGCGGCTTCGGCTCGCTGAAGCACTTCTTCACTCACCGAACCTTCCGACGGCCACAACCCTTGCGGGACATCTCCCCAGACTTCACGATGCTTATTCACCGCCATTTTTAATTGCCGGTCAACATCTTCGGGATGCCGGTATTCGGGTCGCGGAAGGAGATGCCGCGCAATATCTGGAGTTGCGGAAAAACTGTCGAACAACAGCGGTAGAATCGCATGCGAAAACGGCGACGTACTGATTTCAATCCGGCCCTTTTCTTTCAGATCACGATAATCCTTAAGAATAGATCCCAGCACCTGATGATGATATTCTAAAATGAATTGAATATCCTCTGATGAATAGTCTCTTTTCTTGTTCATCAGACCAACGATAACCGCATCTTTCCGCCCAGTGAATCCGATCCAGGCCAGATTAAACAGCGCGATTAAATCCGTATAATCTTGCGCGGAAAAGTCCGTCAGCGCAGCCCGGAACGAGGATTCCGATACGTGGTCACCGCATTTGGTCAACAACGATTCATATCGCGCGTTCCCTTTGACATGCACCGACCAATTGATCGAAAAGAAATTCATGAGCAGAAATTTCTTTTCTTCTTCGGTCAGATCGCGAGCCGGAATACGGGAAATTCTCTCAAACTCGTCGGCGGGATCGTTGTCCGAAGCAAATGCCAGCTGTTCCAATAAAGCAGGCGTAAAATTGAACGTCATGGCGGCGCCGGTTTCGCGAGCCACCGTCAACATATCCACATAGCCGCGAACGGCATGCAGCCGAACCCACGGCATGACCGGTCGTTCTGCTTCCGGCGCATGGTAGAACGGCTGGTGATGGTGCCAGAGAAAGAGGATCGGCAGGCGATCAAGGCGGGCGCTCACCACTCAAATCCTCCGGGAATCACGACCACACCCTGCTCTGTAACAATGAATCTTTCGCGATCCTGATCCCTGTCCACACCCACGGTTTCCCCGTCGGGGATGTGCACGCCCTGACAGACCAGCGCTTTATGGACGCGAGCCTGCCTTCCGATATCTACACCATTCATCAGAATGGATTCCGATACTTCGGCTCCTGTATGAACTCTGACTTCCGGCGAGAGCACGGAACGCTCGACGAGTCCGCCGGAAATAACACAACCCGAACTGATGAGCGAATCCACAACGCGGCCATGAAGCCCCAAATCAATGCTCGAATCAACGATGCGCGCCGGCGGATATTGACCGAAATACGTTCGAATCGGCCAATCGGCATCATAAAGACTCATAACGGGGTAGGGATCTACCAAGTCCAGATTCGCCGCATAGTACGAATCCAGAGTACCGATGTCCCGCCAATACGCCGGAGTACCTTGACGCGAATTGCGAAACGGATAGACATAGACCGGTTCGTTCTGCTCAACAAGATGCGGGATGATACTCCTTCCGAAATCGTGTTTGGACTCCGGGTTCTTGGCATCGCGAATCAACTCGCGGACCAGCTTCGCCGTGTTGAAAACATACACTCCCATAGATACCAAGGATACATTCGGATTTCCGGGAACCGAAAAAGGATTCTGCGGTTTTTCCACAAAATGCTGCACGCGGAAATCATCTTTGATTCCCAGCACTCCCATTTCGCGGGCTCCACTGCGCTCGATTTCCACCGCGGCGATCGTCATTTCCGCTTTTTTTTCGATGTGGTATTCGAGCATTTTCGAGTAGTCCATCTTATAAACATGATCGCCCGAAAGGACGATCACGTGATCCGGTTTATGCCGTTCCAGGACCTCGATATTCTGATACAGGGAATCCGCCGTGCCTCGGTACCAGTCTTCGGCGATACGATGCTGAGGCGGCAGCGCTTCGAGAAACTCGTCCAATTCACTCCGGAACAGTGAATCCCAACCTAAACGCAGATGCCGCGTCATGGTCAGATTGGAGTACTGTGTGAGCAGATAGATTTGGCGGATGCCGCTGTTAAAGCAATTGGACAGCGTAAAATCTATAATCTTGTAGCTGCCGGCGAATACGACCGCCGGTTTCGCCACGTCCCGTGTGAGCGGGTAAAGTCGCTCGCCGCGTCCGCCTGCCATGATCAGCGTTAAAGCTTTTTCAAAGATGGGCTTCATGTTTTCTTCGCGAGTACTTTTTTTATGACTTGCTTCAACTCCGCCGTGTCCGCGCTTTTCACGACATAGGCCTCCGCTGGCCACGTCATGAAATTATCGCGATAGGAAGGATAAGCCGTGTTCAAGATAACGGGCTGCCGTTTGTCTCTGGCCATGATTTTCTGGAGCAAGTCTATGCCCGACATACCGGGCATTTTTATGTCCAGTACAATCAGGTCATATTCCGCCGATTCCAGTTTACTCATCACTTCCGTGGCATTAGCCGCCGTGTCCACCTCGTACCCTTCGCTGTCCAATTCAATCTGATACAATTCGCGGAGATTTTTCTCATCATCCGCCACCAGGATTCTCGGTCTCATGAATGCCTCCAATCCACTTCCAGTGAAAAATCCATTGCTTTGCTGGAATGAGTGATCGCGCCAATGGAAATGGCATGAACACCCGTGGCCGCGTACTGACGAACATTGTCCAAATTCACTCCACCTGACATTTCAAGAAAGACCCGCTTTCCCCATTTGTGAACCGCTTCCGCAACTTCGGCGGGTGAAAAATTGTCCAACAGTATCTGTCCCCAGCCCATTTCCACAGCCGCTTCAACGTCTTCTAAGGAAGAGGCTTCGATTTTACCCTTGCGCAGCAGCTCATCGTAATCGCTTGGCCGCTTTTTCATGATGTCGGCAAGTTTTTTATGAATCCCCGGCATTCCGCCTAAAATTCCCGTATGATTGTCCTTGAGGAGAATGGCATCCGACAAGTTCGTACGATAAGCATCGCCGCCTCCGTGCCGAACCGCTTCCACTTCGAGCCGCCGCAAACCCGGCGTGGTTTTTCGCGTGCAGAGAATGACTGTTCCCCAGGGACGAACAGCTTCAACGAACAAGTGCGTATGAGTGGCGATGCCGGAAAGATGACACAGAAAATTCAAGGCTGTTCTTTCCGCTTTTAAAATGGAAGCGGCGTTGCCTTGGACGTCTACGACACGCTGCATTTTCGCTACGCTGTCGCCGTCGCGAACGGATTTGGATACGGTCAAAGAAGAGTCAACCGCACGAAATACTTCCGCCGCGACAAG
>RPQS01000096.1 GCA_003818605.1 Candidatus Zhuqueibacterota bacterium
AGGTGCTGCCGTCCAGTTCGATGGTGTAAATCACATCGGGGCCGTTTCCATAGCTGCCTACGCAAGTCGGACGGTAATTGTCCGTGAAATCGCAGGTGCTGCGGGTATCAAGGTACACGCCTTCGGTGAAGGTCACCACGCGGGCCGGATCACAGGTGTCACCGGTCAGATCCGGGCACTCATAGGTGATGCAGGAAACGTGCATGACGTACGGGCCAACGGTGCTATATTCGGAACGCACTTTGATGTAATACCAACCCGGAGCAAGCGCGATCTTGTATTGAACGCGGGAATCGTCCAGCACCGGATTCGGGTCCACGCCGTTGGCGTCGTAATTGTAAGCCAAACGGGTCAGGCAATCAGCGGACCAGATTTCCACGTAGGGATCGAGGCCCTGATTGTACGGCCACTGGCTGGGGGTGTCGTTTCCGTAAATATCCACACGCAGGGTTTCGCACACGCCTTCCGGCACTTCAATCTTGTACCAGTCGGTGTCGGAAACCGCCGGAATTACGCCGCAATACCAGCCGTCGCAAACAACCGTCGGAACGCCTTCGCCGCAGAAGTCATTATCATCTTCAACGTCCAAGTTGTCGTACGGGCAGGCCGACGTGGGGCAGGGATCAGCAGAGCAGGTTACGCCCGGCTTTACCCAACCGCCGGCGGCGACGCATTCACCCGCCGTCGTGTTCAGACACGTACCGTCAATGAAGCAACAGGCCATTTCCGAGCTATACGTGGCGCAATTGGTCTTAAGGACATACTCGTAGTTATTGTCGTTCGCCACCTTAATGTAGTACGTGCCGGGCGTCGTCAAGATCGTCCGAACGGCATCGTACGAGCAACCGTCATCATAGCCATAGCCGCCGATAACGGAGTCAATCACGCAGAATTCGCCTTCACGCTCTTTCCACATGGAGAAGCGGCCGTCTACCGCATAGCCGTCATAGGCCTGCGTTGACATATTATAGAGTCCGGAGATGTAGTGACCCATCTCGCGGCCGCCGACAAACACGCGCAGACTGCAGATGTCCGGCGAGTAATCGGGAATAACAATCTTGTACCAGTCCCAAGTGGCCGGTGTGCTCCACAATGCGCTGTCGCCCCAAAGCGAGTCATTGCACTGGATTTCGAAGGCATCCGCACATGTATTGTGCAGTTGCGGCTCTTCAATCGAAGGACGTTCGATGCACCACATGTTGAATTGGATGTTCGTGGTCACAGCCAAATTGCTGCTGGTACCGATTTGAATCCAATAGGTGGTGTCTTGATGGAGCTTGGCATTCAGATAAGCCACACATGTTGAGGGTTCATTGCCGACCGAATCAGGACGCGGGCAGTCTGTGGCAATGGAGTTGGACGAATAAGCACGACCAACTGTTGTGCCGGAAGTACAGCAGGCTCCCTTGACAATACGAATCGAGGCACTCGATGTTCCACCGTTGTAATGCCGTACGCGGAATTGATACCGTCCGGCTACCGCAGGTGTGAATTGATAGAATAGATCACTGTACGGAGCGGCTGAAACCAACGAGCAATCATTGTCGCCGTCCATGGCCACTGTTTCACCGAACGGGCATTCGATAACCGTCGCCGAGGCGCAATCAGCGCCGGCGTCCAGAGAAGAATGATCGCGGTTTTCCGGATCATACGGCTCGACCGGTTCGGTAACCGGAACTTCAAAACCATAAACCTGGCAGAGGTCGCTGAATTCAGCTTCTTCACCAGACGTAGCAGTACCGTCAACGACCTTTTCGACCAACTGCCAATAACGTAGCTTAGCAGTCTCATATCCGGGCGCGTTGACTTGATACTCGGCGTACGCCATACAACACAGCGCCGCCATCATGATACACAACAGGACAACCTTCTTCATGCGTTTCTCCTCTTGGTTGAGCATATCCGCATTCTTGCGTGAAATTTGGACGTATTTCTTCTGTTAGTTCGACTTAATATAGTAACCATGCCTTGGGAATGCAAGCTCTTTTACCAACATCCTTTTAAATCGTACCCTTCCGACCCAATTCCAATTTCATTCATTTCCTGAAGCTATCGGCACAGACCCACTTCGGACGAAACAAATAGAGGCATATAAGTCTAAAACAACCTCTGAAATTGATTCCGGTTTTCTTAGTCCAGAATTTCTATCTATGAATGATACGCTATAACAAAGAATTTAACCTTCAGAGTTGAGAGTCGTGTTTGAAATGGGTATTTTGTGTTAAGAATTACACTGTGTCCGATTTTTTCGGTTTTTTTGTATTCGTAAAGAACATCATATTTCACCAGAATTCTAATTCGGAATAGCGGCATCCGGACTTCGCAAAATGAGCCATGTTGTACCTCTATTCACCAATCTGCTGCTGATTATCGGCTGCTCCTTGCCCGTTCTTTTTCTATTCCGCAGAATCGGGCTGCCGCCGATTGCCGGCTTTGTTATGACGGGATTGCTGATCGGTCCGTCCGGATTAGGATGGGTCACCAGTACTGAACAAGTGAATTCAGCGGCGGAAATCGGCGTGGTACTGCTGCTGTTTTCCGTCGGACTTGAAGTCTCGCTTTCACGGCTGCTTAAAACATCGTATCGTATTTACCTTTTAGCGGCGGGACAAATCGTTGTTACGGCACTGGTCGGGTTTGGAATAGTTCGTCTGATCGGATTGCCTGCAGCCCCGGCAGTTGTGATCGGACTAATTCTGGCCATATCGTCCTCGGCTATTGTGCTCAAGGGGCTTTCGGATCGCGGGGAATTGGAAACGCCTTTAGGGCGGATCGTAGTCACGATCTGCATTGCGCAGGATTTCGCGGTTATCCCCATGCTGCTGACCATCTCGTTTCTCAGTGCGGGCGGAGCGGATTTGACGATGATGGCGCGGAGTGCGGGAGGCGTTTTAGCGCTGGCGGGCGGATTGTACGTGGTCACGCGCTATATTCTGCCGCCTGTTCTGCACCGTTTGATGACGATTGATACAGGCGAGATCGTGCTGCTGTTTACGATTTTGGTGATGCTGGGAACGGCGTGGCTGACATCGTTGACTGGATTATCGCTGGCCATCGGCGCTTTTGCGGCGGGATTGATCCTCTCGGAAACCGAATACTATCCGCAGATTTTCGCGGAAGTCGCTCCCTTCCGCAGTCTTTTTGCGAGTTTGTTTTTCGTTTCCGTGGGCATGCTGCTGGATTTGGATTTCGTGCTGGCGAATCCATGGCCGGTTTTAACCGTCGCCTGCGGTGTGCTGCTGATAAAAGCCCTCGTAGTTTTTCTGATCGCATGGCTGTTGGGAATGCCTCCCCGAATCGGATTGCAGGCGGGAATCTATCTGGCTCAAATCGGAGAATTTTCTTTTCTCCTGATCGGAGCGGCCACACGCGGCAGTCTGCTTTCCGAACACGAATTCCAGTATCTCATCGCCGCGACATCGCTCACGTTAGCCGTCACACCGCTGCTCATGCACTGGGCGCCGCGCATGGCGTGGCGGGCGGGTCGCAAGTTTCCTTTAGTCGGAGCGGGTTACAGTACCGAACCGAAACCGCTGCCGAACCGCCCGCGGCCCGCCGTTCTGATTGTCGGCTACGGAGTCAACGGCCAGAATGTGGCGCGGGTGCTGCGCGAAGCGGGAATCTACCATGAAATTTTGGAGAGCAATCCGGAAATCGTGCGGCGGGCGCGGGAGCAAGAGGAGTTGATTCATTACGGCGAAGTCTCCCGCACGGAAGTGCTGCGGCAAATCGAGATTGAAGATTTCGACAGCGTGGTTCTGGCCATATCGGATTTGGCCGCGACGCGGCGGGCGGTATCGCTGGTCCGCGGACTGCATCCGAAGGCGCATATCATTGTCCGGACACGCTATGTGCGCGAAGTGGAGGAACTGGAGAAGATGGGAGCCAACGTGGTCGTGCCGGAAGAGTTCGAGACGTCGCTGCGCATTTTCTCGGATCTTCTCCACCATTACCGCGTACCGGCGCACATCATTGCCATGCAGGTGGAAGCGGTGCGCGGACACAGCTACGGCATTCTGCGCACGCAGGCGGGAACCAGCGTCATCGAAAATATTCAGGAACTCATTCTGCAGCGGCTGGTGGAAGCCGTGCCGATTATGGAAAACTCGCCGCACCGCGGGAAACGGCTGCGCGACTTGCAGTTAACCGACGCAGACACGTGTCTGGTTTTAAGCGTGCTGCGGAACGGACGACCGCTGCGGCCGCCGTTTGAAGAGATCGTTTTGGAAAAAGATGATCTGGTCGTGCTCTACGGCAACCACGTGGATCTGGTGCGGGCGGTGGGGAAATTAGCCGGACGGGAATAGTCGAAGAATGGACTATAGAACAAAACGGAACGGCGTACATGCCGTTCCGTTTTCTATTGAGCACAAACAACGTCATATAAAATAGTCCGGTGGCGTGTCCGGATCGAAAATCCGGTCGAGTTTTTCTTCGACGCGGGCTTTTTGCGTGATCAGTTTGCGGATTCTGCGATCATGAGTGCGGTCACCCAGCAGAAGCGCGCTTTCCAAAACACCATCGCGCATCACTAAAGCCCGATAAGCGTTTTCGGTGCGAAATTCGTGAATCGCGCGACCGGACAGACGGCGATCATCCCACGGGCCGATGAGCGCGAATTCCTGATCGAAAAGTGAATCGAGATTGTAGAGTACGTCTTCCCGCCATTCGGCCTTCATGCCGCACATATTGGAGGCAGCAACGCGCGCCTGAGCAGACGCGACGTTCCACATATTACAACCCACCAATTTTTCTCCACGGCGGACTAACGCGGCATCCCCGGCTGCGAAAACATCCGCCGCAGCCGTCTGCATTTTTCCATCAACGATTAATTTCCCATCTGTCAACAGACCGGTATCCTGCAGAAAACTCACATCGGGTTCGACGCCGACGCAGATTGCCGCCAAATCCGCATCCAACGTTTTCCCCGACGTGGCGCGAACAGCGCAAAGATGTCTGGAATCGCCCTCAAAGGCTGCTGCTTGCTCATGAAATAGCACGCCCACTCCGGCGCGCTGAAGAGACGCCAGTACAAGTTCGCTCCCGGACAAATCCACAATCGGCGAACCGGCATGGGAGCCGCGCACAAGGATCGTGACTTTCCATCCGAAAGTGAGCACAGCATGGGCCAGTTCCAAACCCAAAATGCCGCCCCCGACAATCACGGCATGGCGAACCCGCGCGCGCGAATCGTAAATGGCCAGCGCATCATCGAGCGTGTGATAATGAAACACTCCGGCCAGATCGCATCCCGGAACATCCAGTTTGCGAGGGCGCGCACCCGTGGCAATCAGCAAGCGATCATATCCGTAAATACCGCCGGATTGAGCGGCCACTTGGCGTTTTTTTAGATCAATGCCTACGGCGCGGTCCAGTCGGACGTTGATCCCTTTTTCCGGCCAGTATTCGGGCGGCCGCGGCATAAGTTGTTCGACCGGCTTGCCCTGAAAAATGCCTTCCAGATCCAGTCGCAGATAAAAAGACCGGCTTTCGCCGTTCAATACGATTATTTCACCATCCGGGTCGAGCCGGCGGATCGTTTCGGCGGCATTGGCACCCGCCGCGCTAAAGCCAATGATGAGATATTTCACGAACGATCCTTGTCTTTGCGCCATTGCAACTCGGGAGAGTCACAACGGCGATGATCCGTAAATGGGAAACGGCACGCATTTCGCATAGAATCTTAAATACAGCATCAGGTTTTTGCAATCGTCTATAAAATATCACTCTCCAACGCTCCTCGCAACGCCTAAGCGGAACGACGGGAAAAGCCGACCGCTTCCGTTTGGCCGTACAGGTAAAAAAGGACGTCCCATCCATGTCTATGGAATCACAGTGGGTCACTTTCAAACTCAGCGATGAAACCTTCGGTTTCGAGATTCAATACGTGCAGGAGATGCTGCGGATGCCGGAGGTTCACGCCGTTCCGCAAGCTGCTTCCGATAATCTGGGTGTGATCCTTTTACGGAATGAAGTCATTCCCGTTTTCGATATGCGCTGCCGGTTCGGGATGGGCAGCAGACAAGAACAGGCCGCGGCACTCATCAGCCGGTTGCACGCGCACCAAAAAGATCACGAGGATTGGGTAGCGGAGCTGGAGCAGTGCGTACAGGAAAACCGCGAATTCGCGCTCGGCACCGACCCGCACGAATGCGCATTCGGCAAGTGGTGCGATACGTGTTCCGATGAAGACGCGGATCTATCGCGGCAATTACAGCGGCTTCAGGAGCCGCATCAAAAGCTTCATACCGAAGGGGAAACCGTCAAACAGTACGTGCGTTACGGAAACCGGGATCAGGCGCTGACTTTGGCCGCAGAAATCCGGGATAAAACCTTAATGATGCTGGATCGGCTGTTTGCGGAAACTATCGAGCATTTTGAAATGAACACGCGGCTGAGTTTGATCGTGGTGGGGACATCCGCCTGTACCATCGGAATCGCTGTGGATGAAATCCATTCGGTCATCACCTGCCGCGATGAAGAGATTCAGCCGCCGGATTCCATCCCGGGAATCGAGAGTTTCCCCGGATTAATCGGTTTGCTGCCGCAGAAACAGTCGCACAAATTCGCCATGCTGCTTGATCCGGCACAGATCTATCCGCAGTTGATCTTGTCGGAACGCGCGTTGGCCATGTAAAAACGCGCGGCAAGATCAATGCTTAAACCAAACGGGCGGCTCATAAGCCGCCCGCATTCTTTTCAGCGCAGACCTTCCATTAAACGATGATAAGACCGCAAACGAGAGGGAGCCAGATCGCCGCGTTCGGCGGCAGCATTCACGGCACAGCCCGGTTCGGCCAGATGGCGGCAGTTGCGAAAACGGCAATCCGCCGCATGTCGGACTATATCCGGAAAAAGATCCGCCAAGCTTTCCAGCGTGATGCCGAAAGGCACAAAACTTTTCATACCGGGAGTATCCACCACGGCGGCAGAATCGCTCCAACGCACCAGCAGAGCGGCGCTGGTGGTGTGTGTGCCCTTACCCGACCATGAACTCACTTCGCGCACGCGCAGAAACAGGCCAGGAATCAAACGATTGAGCAACGACGTCTTCCCTACTCCGGAATTGCCCACCAAAGCCGTGATGCCGTCTCCCAAAACAGCGGCTACATTCTCAATACCCTCGCCCGAGACGTTGCTTACCGGAAAAACCGGCACGTCAAACGCTTCGTAAAGATCGCGGACTTCATTCTGTAGGTTTTTTTCGGGATCGAGATCGGTTTTTGTCAATACAAGCAGCGGCGGAATATTGCCGATTAAGGCCGCTACTAAAAAACGATCAATGGCTGCATATTTGGTTTGCGGCTCGGACAACGAAGCGAGAATCAACACGCGATCCGCATTGGCGAAGAGCACCTGCCGCTCATGACGAAGCCCTTCGCGCACGAATTCATTTTTGCGCGGCAATACTTCTTCGACTGCCCAATCTTCCCGATATTGTTCCGCCCGCACCAGATCTCCCACCACCAACCCTTCCGCAAGCAGCTTTCCCCGTGTAATGGCTTCCACGCGTTCACCGCCCGCAAATTCCAGACGGCAGCGCTTGGCGGCTACGGTAATCACGCGCGCATTAGCGGCGGGCGGAAGGGACAACGGCATAGATCAGAACTTGCCGAATTTGAAAATAATCGTGCCGACCGGTCCGGAGGTGTTTGAGTTGTTGAACCCCCACGAATTTGCGCCGTTGACAAAACGGTAGCCCATACCGATATTCATGCGGAAATAGGTGGTCATATTGATCTCGGCGGCAATTGAAGGCTCCGCCACGAAGAATCCGTCGTTCGGGTAGTCGTTTCCGTTGTAGAAATCATCTTCACCCTTTTCGTCAGAAAGAGTCAGCGCACCGCCGCCGACAAGCACGTCGAAAGTAGTATGCAGCAGTTTATTCGATTCGACCACATAACCGAAGATCGCGCCGGCGTAAAACATCTCGGCTCGAGTAGACACGCGATAAAAGTCATACCCATAGAGGTCATATCGGTACGGATCCTGAGGCGGACGATGCTTGGTGGCTAAACCATAGATTCCCAAACCGAGCAGACCGCGATGATTGACGATCCAGCCGCCCTGCGCTCCGGCCAAAACGGCGAATTGATCGCTAAAGGAAGAGAATTTCACGACCGGCGCAGCCCACGCGCCGCTTTCCATTTTACCGCTGAAAAGGATTTGCTCTTCGGCAAAAGCCGCACTCGCTACGAGCAGAAGGAGGATCAGAACAAGGATGCGTTTCATGGTGGCTCCGATATCTTAGATTCCGGCCGGATTGCGGAAGACCGCAACCCGGCTTGACGAATACAATGCCGCGAATCGTTCCTAATATACTTCGCTCTTCTTACAAAATCAACTTGTTACGGAACCGATTTGACGAAATAGGAGTGAAACGCTATATTAATGACCTACAACCCCTTCCTAAGAGGTTCAGATGCCTGAATCCCCGTCCCCGTTTGCCCAGCCTTTTCCCGGTCTGCGGATCAGAGATTACAACATCATGGTGCCGCGGCCTACCCCTGACGAACTGGCCAAGTTTCCCGAACAGGCACGTGCCTTACTTGATAGGATTGCCATTCAGCAGGAAGTGTTTCTGGCGGGGAACGATTATTCCGTGGATTGGGTGCGAGGCCATCATTTTCTTTTGGCGGGAGCCACCGGGCCGGGCCTGGGCGGAGCAATTGAAAGTGCGGTTCGCAGGTTCACGGCCAAAGAAGGCAGCCTGACCGTTCTGGCCCGCGATCTTTCCAAATCCATCGGCTATGAAATGGGCAGGCAGATGGTGGATCGGGCGCAGGAAGAAGGTCTGGGCGAACGCTACCATCTGATGAACGAAGGGATGGTGGCGGAGGGGCCGCAGTTCGAGAAAATCGTGGCGGCATTGCATGCGGCGGGGGCAAAGGAAATTATCTATGTGAACAGCGTGGCCGCGGCTATGTCAGGACTTCTGCCGGGCTATCCGCCCGCCTATGTGAAGGACGTGGACGACAAGGGACTCTTTCAATGGCGGATGATGCCCTTGACCGATGCGCAGATCGAAACTACGCGGACGGTAATGGGCAAGTTGGCGGTGGCTTTCCCGCGCGCACTTGAGGCTGCCGGATTTAGAGTGCTGGTTACTTGCTACATTGACTGGCGGGGTTCTTTGGATGTGCTAAGCCGCAATCCGGAGAGCGATGCCTATGGCAGACAGGGGCCGTATTCCACCAGCCTCTATCTGCCGAAAGAATTCTTGCAGGCGGACACGATTCAATCTTACGGACACGGACGCACCGTGCTCGATTGTTTTCTGCCCGTCATGAGAACCAGGGCTTTGGGATTTATTCCCGGAGCCACACCGCAATGGCACTTACTCTGCAGGCTGATGGATCTTTCCAAGATCCGGCGGCGGGACGTTCCGGAACTGGCATTAGGAGTTCTGGATCAGATCGGGCGGGCGATTGCGGGCGGACCTTACAATCCGTTCCCGCGGCTGGACGATCACGAATCACCTTTGGATGAATGGTATAGGCAAGTCGTACTCAGACTAAACGATGTGGAAGGCGACGAGTTTTACTGGAAAAACTGGATTAATCTGGAAGGCTGACCAAACGGGCAACGCGATTAAACCGGAGGGATTATCATGCGCCGCTGCTTTGTAGTTCAAATCTTTCTGGCCGGGCTTCTCCTGTTATTACTCTGCTCGGGCGCAGGGGCAATTAACAAAATTGCGATTGACGGAATTCACGGAGTCATCGGACCCGAGTCCTACAACTTCCGTCCGAACCTTGATTCGCTGTATCCGGAAATACAGTTTACGCGGTTCGACGCGAACCGCTTGCCGATCTACAACATACTTGCTGAAGGTGTATTAGATGGTGTCAGTGGTGTGGACACGATCGAAGTGGATGTTCCCGCAGGAACGCACGCACTCTATGTGACCGTAGACTGCGGAACTGTCGAAGACCAATATTCGATCGCCCATATCATTACACCCAACCAGCAAGTTGTGGAAGGAGCCTACGGCAATTGTCACCTTGACGATCCCGAAGCGGGGCACTATCTTGTCCAGGTGTATTGCAGCAGTCCCGGGCTTCCCTATCGCATCGGAACCGGGCCGTATATCTGGGAAGTCTATCCGCTGACGGACTACGACGCGATTCTCGATCTGCATTGCTGGTTGTGGTTTTTCTTTACGGGCGAGCCCACGCCGCGTTCCCCGACCGATTGGAATTATCTTCAGCCGATGCTGAGCGCCGGAGGCAGCGTTGGCTTATTTTATGACGGTGCGGAACCGATTGCCATGAAGCCGATTATCCGCATCCGCGATATGGCACGCGAAGGGGCAACAATCTCGCTTCATCTTCCGGCAACGGTGACGTATGCCGTTCCGCAGCCGGACAAAGCGCGGCCGTTGACTTGGACGGTTGCGCCCACAACCGCTGAAACCGAATTTGACTACGAGGCGAAATTCCATCAACCGTTGAATTTCGTCTCCTTGTCTGCGACGGAAGGAACGCTGACCAATCGTTCATGGGCAACCATTCACGATCTGAAGGCGATTGAATTCGTGCGCGGTCAAGGATACCGTGTGGAAGAACATGGCACTCTGGAGCCGGAAGAAAACGCCGGAATGGGAAGCGGAATTGTTTATTCGTATAACGAAGCCTGCGCCGTATTGGATCGTCTGCTCAGATCGGAAGCCCTGAAAGCAGGGATGACCGTCGAAGAAACGGAATCATTTTTCGGCAAATATCACTGGCCGGAACGCCTGCTGCCGTATTCCTGCCAGGAGAACGGACTGTTGGCCCTATACCGCATCGAAGGCAAAGACTACGACGGACTGTTTCCACTGAGCGTCGATCCGCTGCCCGAGGAAATGTGCCGTGTGTTATGGGTGTATTCCTTTATACCGGAACGCGTTCGCGACGGCTGTCCGGTTCATCCGCGATTGGAGCCGGCCGCTTGCATGGAAACCCGCGGAGAGGGCAGCTATCATGAATACGGTTTTTTCCGTGAACGGTACGGAGGCGGCTCACTCGACGATTGGGATGAATGGGATTGGCATTTTACCGATAACGTGCTTGTTGACTCCACCGATCACGCCGAATTCCGCGATCAGGTTATCTTCCATCAATGGGGTGAAAGCCCGTTGACCACCCGATTATCGGCAGGCGTGACTACTGTGCAGGGTTTGATGTCGGGCGGAATCATTCCGACGGCGGGAACCGCCGAAGTGGTGTTGCATGGGGACGGAGACACGCAAACCTACGGTTCTGAAAATCCGTTTCCTCCGGGCAGCTTTCCGCCGGTTCTGGTAGCGCGCGACCTGCCGACAGGCGGTCACCTTGCCGGAGCCTCGGATTTTGCTTTTTTCGGCAACATGGCTGACAATACTCAACTCATCCGCAATCTGTTCTCCTGGATGAGTGAAGGGCGGTGCGG
The DNA here is from genome assembly GCA_003818605.1 of Candidatus Zhuqueibacterota bacterium. Classification (GTDB taxonomy): domain Bacteria; phylum Electryoneota; class RPQS01; order RPQS01; family RPQS01; genus RPQS01. The sequence continues at coordinate 11,413 of RPQS01000096.1, forward strand.
AGAAGGCCCGGATATTGATTTTCCCACCGCGGTGATTACCGGCGAAGTGATGCAAGGCGGAACAGCGGCGTCCACCTATTGTATCTACAACCGCGGGAATCAGGATTTGACGATTTTAACCGCGCCGCCGGATGAGACGTGGATCCGAATTATCGGCCCGGTCGCCGCGACGATTTTTCCTGGGGATTCCATCATCTACACTTTGAACTGGTCGGGAATAGATATGTCACCGGGCTTTTATCGAACCTGGTGGGTGTTCAGTACGAACGACACCAATGAAGCCATCTTGCAGTGGCCGCTGAGATTAAAAGTCGGCGACGTTCAAGCGGCCGACCCGAATGCCGGTCGGCACATGCCCGCCAGTTTCAGTTTTCTTCCTCCCAGTCCGAATCCCTTCAATGCACGCACCAACGTGACCTTTATTCTGGATCATGCCGGAAAGTTCACACTGGATTTGTATAACATTCTGGGAGAACATGTGGAACGAATCGCAGATTCATACCGACCGGCAGGAACGCACCGCGTTGCCCTCGATTTGTCGCATCGCTCCACCGGCATCTATCTCCTGCAAGCCCGGTTTGAAGACCGCTCCGCATTTCAAAAGCTCGTCCTTTTGAAATAGAGTCTTGCCTGTAAAGCTCTGCAAAGGCCGGCCGACTACCGGCCTTTGCTCTTTTGGAGCGCTTCAATCTAAAAACTATCAAGCACTTAGATATGCAGGTAAGCAAATCATCCGGGGGAGGAGTAGAGTCATTGGAAGCGGGAAAACTTACAATCCGGAAAAGGAGCCTCTTATGCTGCGCGCCGCTCTGATGCTGCTGATCGCGTTCTATTTTCTGAATCCATACGATGTGCCGCCCGTGCTTGCTCAAGAAAGCAGCGAAGATTATATTACTCTGGATAAGTATCCCGAAATCGGGAGCGGCGGGATTCAGGTCACCTACCCGGAATCAGCCAAAAAGGATTCCGTGCAGGGCACCGTCTATGTAAAGATGACCGTCACCCCGGACGGGAAAGCGACTGAAGTTCACATTGAAAAGGGCGTCCGCAAGGACTTGGATGATGCGGCGATGGAAGCCGTTCGCTCGGTCAAATGGAAGCCTGCCGAACAGAAAGGCAAGCCCATTGAATGTTCGATTGTTCTTCCCATCAAGTTTAAATTGGCGGACAAGAAGAAGTAGCACTCCGCAGCTGCTTCTACGCTCCGGCAACAACGGAAGCGGCAGGACACTCCTGCCGCTTTACGTGCAGAAATTCCATACTACTTTATGAATCCGTGAATTCCATCGTCCAAGACATACGGAACGGAAACAAAGAACTCTATCGGACGATCGTTCGCGAATACGGCGATGATCTGCTGCGGGTTGCCTATCATTTCGTGCGCGATTGGGATGAAGCCAAAGATATCACGCAGCAGACTTTTATCCGCTGCTATGAGACATTAAATCGATATAATCCAGAGCAGCCTTTCCGGCCGTGGCTGTACCGGATTCATCTGAATTTGTGCAAGTCAACCTACCGCAGCCTGCGGCGGAAGTTGATTCGCTTCGCTTCACTGGACGAATCGCACGCACAGAGCAGCGCGAGCGATGAAACCGGAGATTATGCACTGATTCTTGGGCAAGTGCACAAGCTGCCGGGAAAACAAAAAGCGGCATTTGTCTTAGTGGAAATCGAGGAATATAGTCAGCGTGAAGCCGCGGAATTGTTGGGCTGTGCGGAATCCACGCTGCGCGTTCATTTGGCAAGAGCCAAACAGAAGCTGCGGACCAGATTAAGTCAATTGGGAATCGGTTATGAGTAGAATCAACGAATCATTAATGCATGCACGTCACGAGACACCTCCGCCCGGCCTGACCACAGACCTGGAACGAAGTGTCATGCAGCGGATCGGGAAACCTCGTTCCGTAATTAAGCCGATTTCTCTGACTGTGGCCGCAACCGTTGTAACAGCAGCGCTCATATTGGCGATTTTCCGGTCGCCTGTTCGTCCGCAAACCCCCGCTCCACAGTTTGTCGAATCTATTTTCGTGATGGACGATCACATTTGCATCTGGCTCGAACCTGTGGAATCCGTGCCGGGAGGAAAATAAAATGAGGCGATTACGGCCGCTACTCCCCGTGATCCTGTCGGCTGCTCTCCTGTTCCTGTTCGCCTGCCGAAGTGCGGGGACTCGATATCTGGTGATTTCCGAGGCGACACATTTTGAGATTCAGGGAAACGGGCAAGCGCTCAATCTGCCGGTATTCGCGGGGACACTGGGAATTGATGTGATTGTCCGCAACGTGACGACCGCGGAATATTACTATCAGAAATTGTCCTCAGTTTATGAATTCAAATCTTTCACGTTTGTCAATACGGCCTCCAACGAGATTCTATTGGACCGCGCAGGCGATTTGCATCAACCGCAATCCGTCTATTCCTTCAACGATTCGACGGCTAAAATTGACTTGTCATTGGTAGGATTTCAAAACCAGACTGCCGTCTATATTTTCCGCATATCGGACAAACAAACCGGACAGACGCGCGATCACCGCGTGGAGGTTCCGGCGGGGAAATCCGCTTCCATCGGCGCGCTTTTCGACCGCGAGAATAATCGCGGCTATCTGATCAGCATTTCCACCGAATGTCTGGATATCACAAAGGAACTGACACCCGCAAGGCTTTCCGAATTTCTCCTGCAAAAAAATATATCGCGCGGCGAGAATGCTCCGCACTTTTTCAAGCCGGGCGATCAGCGCTGGATGGATGAGTTATTCGGGGAACGCGCTCTAAAGCTGCCGCTTAAACTGTTAAAGCCCGCGATCAAGGTTACAGACACGTCTTACCAAGAACCGAATTCCCTTGAAGATATTCCCGATCAAAAAGAGGGGTTTGTACCGGTTGATAAAATACCTTCCCCTATTGGATTTATACAAGTCCCAAAGTATCCCGAAACCGCAAAAAAAGACAGCCTTCAGGGAATGGTTTATGTTGAAGTCTACATCGGGAAAGACGGCAGTGTCGGCAAAATCAATGTGAAAAAGAGCCTGCGTGAGGATCTTGACAACGCCGCCATGGATGCCGTACGGAACACTGAATGGTCTCCAGCCGAACAAAAAGGAGTTCCGATAGGTGCTTGGGTGGTTATCCCCTTTCGCTTTGTATTGAGAAATTGATCCCCATACATTTATTGAAATTAATCAAGAACCGGAGCGCGCAAGCACACCGGTTCTTTTTTTGCATGGCGGGTGAAATACATCTACTTACGGAATATTTACAGCGGTTTGAAACAAAACCGACTTATTGCCTATCCAGTAAGAGAGCAATAACAGGTCATGACGCAAACGACAGAGCGGAGTCTTCCTCGACTATGCGCCAGAACTACCATTTTTTATCCCACACTGCGGTCTGGGCACTTCTGATCAGCCTTTTTATTACGCTTGCAGCCACAGCCGCCATTCCCAATCCCGATTCACTGACCGTAACGGCCGTTCGCACGTCCACACCGCCGAACATTGACGGTCTTCTGGACGACGCCGTATGGCAAACCGCCGTGCCTATGGACAGATTTACACAGAAGGATCCGGATGAGTTCGCTCTGCCGACTCAGAATTCGGAAGTCCGGGTTCTCTACGATGATCGTTCCATTTACGTCGGGGCACGATTGTACGATTCGGCTCCGGATTCCATCGTCGGCTGCCTTGTCCGGCGGGACTACGGCATTGATTCGGAC
>RPQS01000097.1 GCA_003818605.1 Candidatus Zhuqueibacterota bacterium
CCCATCCCCATTGAAATCGCCTATGGCGTAGGGAATGCTCTGAAGAAGCCCCGGCGGTGGCTGATATAAGACCCAATCCGGAATCGTGTCCATCGGAATGCCACCATAGTAGATCCTCAAAATGTCGGCATTGAAATCGTAGGTGGCAATATCGTCATTTCCATCCCTGTTAAAATCACCTATCGGTTGAACTGTAACCTGATATGACGTTGTAAAAACCACATTCGGCGTGTCACTTGCCGTAGTACCCCCAATGAATACGCCATGATCAGCGATAACTCCGTTTGGACGTCTGGTTTGCACAAGTATCCAATCCTCATACCCATCGCCATTAATATCACCAATCATTTGGGCGCCAAATCCAATGTATGCTACCGTGTCCAAATGAAATACGTTGTATGGTTCTGTCGGAAGAATTGCTGCTCCATGAAAAAACTCAAGTGAACGCCCGCCATCATGACCTGTATTCACAGCCCAATCCGTAAACCCATCATCATTCTGGTCTCCCAGCGCAAGTATCTGCCTTCCATACCACGAGTTTGCCGTTTCGCCGCTGCGATCCCAGATGACGTTCGGCTCGTACGGCTGGGCAAAGGCCATGCTAATTACAAAAAATAGAATAAAGACATGGGAATTAAATTTCACAATATTCTCCTTTGAAGGAGCATGTTTCCGAATATCGACTATAAAATGCTATCGGAAGACTCGATCTATCCTTTTACGCATAATCCCAAATACTAACCGTGGTTTCGCCGAAGACGCGGGACTTGCGCAGAGTCAGAGCGGAGATTTCGGGAGGGGCGTGATGCTTGGAATGCTCGAAGACTAAAACGCCGCCCTTGGTCAACATACCGGAATCGAGGATCTGTTCAATGACCGGGCCGGGAGTCACTTCCCCGTAAGGCGGATCGGCAAAGATCAGATCGAACGGCACATCCCAACGTTCAGTCTTGTGCAGAAAATGGGAAACGTCTTCGCGGAACACCTTGGCCTGCTCATCAAGATGATACTGCGTAATCGCGCGGAGAATGCGCTTCTCAGCCTCGTGCGATTTATCCACGAACACGGCCAGTTCCGCTCCCTTACGCAAAGCCAGCACACCGTAAGAACCGACCCCCGCGTATAAATCCAGCACGCGCCGCCCCTCGACCTCGTCGGAGAGCATGCCGAACACGGATTCCAACGTACGCGCCGCGGTGGGCCGCAACTGCGAAGCATGTTCGCGGCGATGAGATCCGGAGGAAAGTCTGATTGCCATGGGAACCTCCGTCGAAGAGGAGAGAGCGGATGCGGAACAGGCCGGAAAATTTACTTGGGCACGCTGTCCAAAACGCAGCGGGCGCGAATGCCTTCCATGCGCTTGGGGCCGATGCCGGAAACGTTGTCGAGTTCATCCACCGAATGAAATAAACCGTGCTTATCGCGATACGCCACGATGCGGGCGGCGAGCACAACACCGATGCCGTCCAGCCGCTCGAAGTCCGCCGCTGTGGCCGTGTTGATGCCGATGGGAGCTTTTTCGCGCGCCTTGCGGATCGCCATGATGGAATCGGCGCGCTGCTTCAGCCCGCGCAATTCAGCATCATCGTGAACCACAGTGAGCGGGAACACCGTTTCGCGGCCGCGGATTTCCTGCATGATCCACAGCCCCGCCCCGATGACAAACACAATTACCAGCAGCCACAGGAGCGTGGCCGGGCGGAAGTCCATTTTCCAAATCACGAGCCGAACGATTCCTTACTGCGTTTAAAGAATCCGCCGCTTCCCGACGGAACGCGGAAATTATCGGAATTGCGAAGTTCGTTCAACAGATCCTTTTCGCGCGAACTCAACTTCTTCGGCACGTGAAGATGAATCTCCACGAGCTGATCTCCGTTGTGATATCCATGCAGCGAGGGCAAACCCTTGCCGCGCATGCGCAGGACGCGGCCCGGTTCGGTGCCGGGTTCGATTTTCAGCCGCGCGAGTCCGGTGAGCGTGGGAACTTCGACTTCATCCCCCAACACGAGCTGCGGAATGGTGAGCGTGAGCGGATAAATTACATTATCGCCGTCGCGCACGAAATGCTCGTGCGGCTGCTCATCCACCACGACCACCAGATCGCCGGACGGACCGCCGTTTGGTCCCGCGTTGCCTTCACCGCGCAAGGTCAGATATTGCCCGGCGGAAACACCGGCGGGAATCTCCACATTGACGACGGTCTCTTCGCGAACGCGGCCTTCACCCTTGCAATTCGGACACGGATCGGAGGTGACTTTTCCCTGCCCATGACACTGCGGACACGTCTGGATATTTACGAATTGCCCTAAAAACGTGCTGGAAACCTGCCGCACTTGACCGGTTCCGTGACAAGTGGAACACGTTTTTTGCGTCGTGCCCTTGCGTGCGCCGCTGCCGCTGCATTCCTTACACGGGGCGTATCGCTTGACCTTGAGTTTTTTCTTGACTCCGGAAACGATCTCTTCAAGCGTGAGAGCCAGTTTGATTTGCAGATCGTTGCCGCGCACGCGAGTGGAACCGCCGCCGCGCTCTCTTCCGAACACACCGCCGCCAAAAAGGCCTCCCTCCATGAATTGCCGCAGCGCATCGGACAAATCAAATTCAAATCCGCCGTAGCCGCCCGCACCCGGTTCGGGTCCCATGCCTGGCGTCACATGACCGAAACGGTCATAGCGAGCTTTCTTATCGGAATCCGAGAGCACGGCATAGGCTTCACCAACCTCCTTGAATTTCTCTTCGGCGGCGGCGTCGCCTTTATTGCGGTCGGGATGATACTGCATGGCCAGCTTGCGGTAGGCTTTTTTAATATCCTCCGCGCTGGCGCTGCGGTCTATACCTAAAATTTCGTAGTAATCGCGTTTGGTGGTCATGAAACTATCTAAAATAGATTTTGTTCAAAAGGTTCTGATTCCGGCGGGGTTAGCGATCCAGATCGGCGGTAAACGAATTGGCTGCAGGGAGCCTGCGCAACAGTTTCCGCGCGTCAGATGATTTCATGCCGATCTGTTGCAACACATCCTCGATAATACCGGTATGAATCGTGTTTTCTTGCGCGATGCGTTCCAGAGCTTGATCCCGCGTCATCCTGGATTCCCGCACCATTTTCGAATAGAAATCGTCCTTTTCCGTCACGCCGATGGTAGACAAATACATGAGATCCTTCAAATGCGAGAGCCGGCAATCAAATCGCCACGTAGATGAAATCCCGGCGGGCGGCTCCCAGCCCAATTCATTCCGTATCCGTCCCAAAACGTCGTTTTCTTCCCAAGGGATATAGTGGAAAAGATCAATTTTTTCGATTCCCGATCCCAGGATTCTCGATCCTAAGGAGTATTGATTCGAGAACAGAAACGCCTTCGCCATGATGGGAAACCGCCGCGGATTGGTATAAGACAGATTCTGCAGCGCCTCCTTGACAAGGCCCTTGGCATTCAAAAAATATGAACGGGTCAGCCCGGTGTTTTGATGGACGCCCAGCAGCTCTTTTTTAAACGTCGTGTACTCGTACGGATTGCCGCCGTTGACGATGCAGCGAATGCGATACTCTTTCGCGATGCGCAGAATGCGTGGCCAAATAATTTTACATCCCACGCATATGGCGGGGACCATCGCGGCCGACGGCCGACGATTCCAGACGGTCAGAATATCCTTCAACGCTTTTTCGTGAATCCGGTTCGCAAACCGGAACTGCACCAGCTTCACGCCGAGCGTGTTCACCATCCGTTGGATATTCCGGGCGGCCTGCTCGTCAACGAACGGATTATGATAGTTGACGGCCAGCACCCGCATGCCGTAATCCTTGACCAGCTTCAGCAGCGTATAGCTGCTGTCCCGCCCTCCGCTGATATTGACAATGCAGTCGAACTCGCGTTCGGGTTTCCGATGCCGATCCAGCAAGCGAATCAGTTCGGTTTCCCCTTTGAATAAAAACGATTGATGATTCGTACAATGGCTGCACACTCCCTGCGCATCAAACCGGACTACCGCCGCACTTTTCGGCATGATGCATTTCGTGCAGCGCTCCGTTGTCGGGCTATACTCCATTGAATATCCGCTTGTCTTAGGTTTTCATTCACCGACACTGCATCAGGGAGGGCGTCTCACGCTTCGCCCGTTTCATACAGATTGCGGCAGGATCAGCGACCCTGCTCGGCGGAAAGACGGGCACAATATATTGTGCCCCTACAGCAAATGGTTAATTCCCGTCCTCCGTCCTCTCTTCAGGTTCAGACGATACCACCACCTGCGCGTGGCGGATGACGCGATCTCCCATGCGGTAGCCGGGAGTAATCACATCCAACACGGTATGGGCTGGAAAGTCGGGCGTGGGGCGGGTCATCAGAGCATCGTGCTCATCGGGATTAAACGGCTGCCCGACGCATTCGAACTTTTTCACGTCGCAGGATTCCAGAAAACCGCGGAATTTTTCGCGGATCATCTCCACACCCTTGCGGAAGGCGTCGTCGCCATTAGCGGGCATGGCCAGCATGCGGTCGAAATCATCCATCACGGGCAGCAGATTCACTAAGAGGGATTCGATCACCCACTGCCGCAGAGATTCCTGTTCCTGCCGCGTGCGTTTGCGGAAGTTGTCGAACTCGGCCAGCTTGCGCAGATACTTGTCCTGCCATTCGGCGACGGCTTTTTCCAGTTCCGCCGACAAATCTATACGGCCGTTTTCGGCTTCGACCGGAGTTTCGGAACACGCCTTCTCCGAATTGTCCGGCTCACCGTTGATGGGGTTTTGTTCGTTCTCTTGATTGTTCATCGTTTTCGTTTCACTTGCGAACCGCTCTCCATGTGCCGCTGGATGATGCGGGCGGTGAATTCCACGAGGCTTTTCAATTTGGAATAGTCCATGCGCGTGGGGCCGATCACGCCGACCTTGCCGGAGGCCGACGGACTGTAATAGCTGGAGGCTAAGACCGAAAGACCTTTGGCGCGCGCATCGGGATTTTCACTGCCGATGGAAATCGCAACGCGGTCTTCCGATTTCTGATCCTGCAGCAGATGGACGATGATGTCCTTGTCTTCGATGAGTTCGATGATGCCGCGCATGCTGAGCGGATCGGAGAATTCCGGCTGCGAGAGCACTTCCGCGCGGCCGCCGATTTTCATTTCATCCCGGTCGCTGAAGCTGAACAGCCGCTCCGCCGAATCAATGAAAAACCGCACGAGACCGGGATGGGTGGCGGGAAGATTAGCGAATCTCTCTCCGATCTCCGCGCGGACTTGCGCCAGAGTTAATCCGGAAAGACGGTGATTGATGACGTGGGAAATCTGCTGAAGCTGTTCTTCGGGAATGCTCTGCTCGAGTTCCACCATGATCGTTTTCACCGGACCCGATTCCAGCGAAATCACCACGAGCAAACGGCTCTGCGATACGCGCACCAGATCCACGCGATGCAGACGAGCATCATCCAGCGTGGGCACCATCACAATCGCTAAAAGGCGCGACGCAGAAGAAAGCACGCGCGCCGTGACAGCCATGATCTCATCGAGTTCCTGCGAAATGCCCTCGAACTCGCGTTCGATAGCTTCCTTCTCCGCCGTAGTTAAAACGCAGGTTTCCATCAGATCATTGACATACAGACGATAGCCTAAGTCCGAAGGGACGCGCCCCGCGGATGTATGCGGATGGCAAAGCAATCCCATCTCTTCGAGATCGGCCATGACATTGCGCACGGTGGCAGCGGATAAATCAATCCCCAACCGGCGCGATAACTGCCGCGATCCGGCAGGCGTCGCCGTTAAAATGAAATGTTGTACGACCGCGCTGAGGATTTGTCTTTCGCGCGGCGACAGGTTGGGAATATTTGCACGGGGATCATCAAACATGGTCGTACTCTGGGCAGACTAACCGCTGTTCTCACAGTGAAAAAGGTAAAAAAAGCCTAATTTTAATTATACTCACTTCTACGGCCATTGTCAAGAACCACAACTTCAAATTAAGCATTTATTTACGTGCGGAAATTCCCTTAAAAAGCAGCCCTCTCCTTTATTGAAATTCTAACTTTATAAAATAAAACAAGTTGCCGGAGCAACTTGTCCTTTACAATTTACACATTTTTCGGATCGCTAAGTTCCGGTCGAACGACTCGGCTTACCGGTTGAATTTACGGGGTGAAAGCAGCCCGGCAATGACGGAAAACAAGATGGCTATTCCGCAGATAAACAGGTAGAACCATGCCGGAAGACTGACCTCCCGCAGGCTAAGCCAACTGGCAACCGCCGCCAAACCCGCAACAAAACCGCAGGCGACTACCCCTCCCAACAAGCCGACAAGTACTTCCTGAACCAATAGAGAAAGATTAATAATTCCGCTGGAAATTCCGGACAGGATCAGAAATTCCCAAGTTTCAGCCCGGTTTCGGACTTGCGCACGAAGACAAAGTCCCACTAAGACAAAAACCACGAAAGCTAAAACCGCCGCAGACCATCCGACCATTCCTTGAATCCGCGATCCGGTGCGCTGGATGTCGCTCCAGAGCGCGCGAGGGTAAACCACATTGGTTACTTCCGGCCAACTCTTCGCGGCGGATGCCATACTGTCCAGCGAATTAATATTAATCCCGGCGAAATGTACGCGGACAAGGGGCGGGAAGGGATTAGCGCCGAACAGCCGCGTGAGATCTTCCCCGGTTTCTTTTTCGATTTCGCGCAGCGTGACTTCCGCCGGAATAAATTGCACCGATTCGACGCCCGGCAGCCCTTCAGCCCGTTCCATCACCGCATGGCGGGCCGTTTCGGAATCCTGCGCGAGTTCCAATTCGACCGTCAGAGCGGAAACGATCTCGCTTTCCATACTACCGATCAGAATCAATGCCCCGAAAACGACTCCGAGGATGCACGTTCCTAAAGCCAGAAGCAGCACTGCCAGAGCCGTCAGCGTGGGCCGCGACCGCAGTGTGCTCCATCCCAGTTTGAGCGCAAGCTGGAAGTAGTTCATGACGACGCACCCGCTGCGGTTTCCGGATTGTCAACGAGTCTTCCGCCTTCGAGACGATAGCGGCGGGCGCGTTCGATTAATCGGGTCGGGCGGTGCGTGGTAATTAAAACCGTCATTCCGCGTGAGTGAGCGGTCGCGAGCAAATTTTCTGCCTCTACCGCAGACTCCGGGTCGAGATGAGCGAACGGTTCATCGGCCAACAACAGATATGGCTTGTGGATCAGCGCGCGGGCAATTTGCAGCCGGGCTTGTTCACCGCCGGAAATCTGGCGGGGACATGTGCGGGAACAGGAGGAAAGTCCGGCTTCTAAAAGTGCGCGCGTGCCTTCGGCACGGCAGCGGGCGGAATTGTCCCCGCGAATGACCAGCGGCAGAATAACATTGGATAAAACGGAATCCCGCTCCAGAAAACGCGGTGTTTGAAAAACGACACCGACGCGACGGCGGAGGCGGGTGAGTTCCTCGCGCGAGGCGCGGGTCATATCCGCATCCAGCACACCGGCGGAACCGGATCGGACCGGCAAAGCTCCTAACAGCAGGCGGATTAGAGTCGTTTTCCCCGCGCCGGTGGCTCCCTCCACAATGACAAGCTCTCCCTTTCCTACAGATAGGGAGAGCCCGTTCAAAACCGACCGGCTGCCGAATGACACGCTGATACTACGCAAGTCTATGATGAGGGAGTCCATTACCTCAAATATACAACTTTTTGAAGTCTTGCGCCATAGGCCGTTTGCAGCCGGAAGAAATAGATTCCGGAACCGGCTTGACGGGGATTCCACACCGCAGAATGCAGCCCGCCTCCAAGAGTCCCGGATAGAAGTTCCTCCATTTCTCGACCCAGAATATCATAGACCGTCAGCTTGACATCCGATCTCTGCGGCAAACTGAACGCCATGGTTGTGCTGCTGTTGAACGGGTTCGGATAAGCCGAATAAAGTTCCAATTGATTCACGGATGCGGACGGCGGATTAACCGCGTCCGTAGAATCGCAGTTAACGATCTCCACATGGAAAGCTGCGGCAGGCATGATCGGTGTTGCGGCAATCGAATCTATTGCGGAAATGCGGCGATAGTACATGGAGTTGAGTGAAACGACGTCGCCGGAAGTGCCTGCATCGCGATCCAGAAGATAGAAGAGATGCAGGTTGCCGCCGGTGATAAGTTCGGCGGCGGAGACATCCTGTTCATTCGCGTTGAATCCTAACGGCGCGGGAATAATGCTCGGTACTGTGCGCGCTACATTTGTTCCGACCGACCAATTGTTTCCGAAATACCGGTTTGTGCTCACGAACACATCCGCATTGAGAATTCCGGCTTCCGAGTAGGCGGCCGTGTCGTATTTCAGATAGGTACAATAGAGATAGAAGTTGATTGGGTCTACAGACAAGCTGGGTTTTTCCACCATCGCATGATCCGTTGGCAGCTTATGCGGAGCGATAGCCGCGGAGTCCAGCCAACTCGATGCAACGGGTCTGAAGATGTGGTTTCCTTCATTCCAGTGCCAGATCATGGCTTTCGTTCTCTGGATGGATGGCTGCTGCGTTTCGCCCGACCAGTGATAATATCCGACCGTTGTGAAAGCAATGTGGAGAACGTCCTGTTGATCGAAAATTAGACTGACATCGGGAAACACGCGCAGAGTATCACGCGTGCAGCAGAGCGCGTTGCCTGTTTCCGCATAGCACTCACTGTCGGGCGGAATGAATTGTGTGATATTTTCGGGGAAACTCCAGTTATATCCTCCGTCATAGGACATCTGAACGTAAAGGTCATTGTCGGATTTATTCAAGCTGGAGTCCGCGTTCCGAAGATGACGCGGCTTGGCCCAAGCAATAGCCACCCGATCGGAAACGCGGGAAGCGGCAATGACGGCTCCGATGGAAGTCACCGTATCCACATATTGGAAACCACTGAAGCCGAACCACGACCACTCGATTCCGAGTCCATAGCCCTCATCATCCCACTGCGGAATTCCGCGGGAATAAAAAATTCGATAGGGCGCGAAAAGGTAATCGTCCGGATTGATCTCCGTTGAAATCATATGAAGTGTACTGTCGTGACCGACAGCGATCTTCGGCCAAAGGAACTCCCTGAATGGCTCCTGAAAAATATTGGGCACGCGGACTGATGTGAAGATTCCCATTCCCGGCAGCAAGTCAATCGCGGCCGCAGAGCGTAATCCCATGCCGTCGGGAACCTCCAGATGAAAAGCAGGGAACACCCAACCATTTCCAAGTAATGCTAAAGTCGCAAATCCGGCACGCAGCGGCGCATTGTCCACCTGATTGCCGTTTGTTGAATAGAAGGCACCCGTACCCGGATCCCATAAATTGTAGAAAACATGTCGCACACCATTGAGCAGGTCCGGAGTTAAAAGCTTTGTCCAAACCACATGGACAAAACCGGAATCATCCACAGCGATCATGCGTCCGCACGAACCGACGTGCTGATAGGACATGTAGGTCGTACCGGCCTCGTACGTTTGCGCAAATGCCGCAGCGTCATAGAGCAAGAACGAGATGAGAGCGAATCGAAACACGCTTTTCATGATGACCTCCCGAGATTTTTTTCGGGAATGCCGCTTTATTTTAGCAGCATAACTTTTGTCACTAAATTTTTCTGCGCGGAACGCAGTTGCACAAAGTAAAGACCGGAGGCAAAGCGGGAAGCATCCCATGCGACGGAATGAACTCCCGCCTCTGAATTTCCGGCAAGGAGTGTCTGAACTTCGCGGCCGAGAATATCAAAAACTGAGAGTGTAATATCACCGCGATAGGGCAATTCAAAGATGATCGTCGTGCCGCTGTTGAACGGATTGGGATAAGCGGGATGAAGAATCATTGACCGTGGAGCGGAAACAGGAAAAGACTCCGCATGCGCGAAGCCCGACGAATCATAGTGCAGCGGATAGCGGCGCAGGAGCGGAGCAAGCGCGATGGAATCCGCCGGTACGCGCTGATAGATAAAATCATTCAGAGTGTACACACCTTCATCATACCAACCGAGACCCGCATCGCGATCTAGTGCATACGTCAGATGTAGAATACCATCCGAAGTCGTTTCCGCCAGCGTGGGGTCGCGTTCGACCAAGCATTCTCCCGCAGGAGTGGGAATCACAGCAGGAGTCGTTCGCGTCACATTCGTGCCCACGCTCCAGTTGGAACCGCCATCGGTGGATGCGGAAATCCAGACATCGGCGTTTAAATAACCGCCTTCCGAAAGTAAATTCGGATCATATTGTATATAGGCACAATGAAGAGTGCCGTTGGCTGCATCCATAGCTAAACTGGGCTTGTTTACGTTTCTTTGATACGCCGCCGGATCTGTGCTGTTGAACCAGCCGTCGGCAATGAGGCTGAACTGGCCGGTAGCTTCGCTCCAATGCCAGATCAGGGATTTTCTCCATGTAATGCTTTCTTCGCCGTTTTCATTCCACGTGTAATAGCCTATCGTCGTGAATGCGACATGCAATACGTCCGCTTCATCAAACAACAAATTAATCTCTTGAAACGCACGGAATGTATCCCGGCTGCAGACTTGCCAGTTTTGAGTCTGATTGTAGCACGCGGTATCTCCGGGAATAAAACTGGTGATATTGATCGGCGGATTCCACGTCAAGCCGTCATCATCGGAAATTTGAACGATAACGTCGTTATCATATTGCGTTCCTGTATTAGTCGGAAACGGACGTCTGGATTGCAGCCATGCCCGCGCCACGCGTCCGGAATAACGGGAACTCGCAATCGTGTGAGCCACGTTGCATGTCCAGCCGACCATATCAAATCCTGTCCCCTCATAGTCCCGCCACACCACGGATATCACGCCTTCGGAATCAGTATGTACAATACCCCGGGAGTAATAAACGCGGTTTTCGTACATCCCAATCGCATTATTCTCCTCGGACACCAAATGAATTGTTCCGTTTACACTGCGTGTAATCTGCGGCCAGATGATATCCACAACTTGTCCTTGCGTCCAAATAGGTGGCGGAAAAACCGATTGTTCGCCGCAAACGTTCACGCAAGACTGCTGGGCTTGGTAATCGGTTCGCCATTCATGGTACCCAAACAGCGGGCAACCGTCGGGAGTCACCGCAAGCGTCACGTATCCACCATTCCGATTTGAGTCCATCGGCATTCCCCCCGGATATTCAAAGGCCTGAGTGGCCGGATCCCACAGGTTGTACCGGATATGGCGGCTTATATCGGGATTAGCCGTCGGCAGCGACATCCACGCCGCATGAACGAAATCTGAATCGTCTACTCCTACCATCCTTCCGCACGAACCGTTGTGTTGAAAATCGAACCATGATGTGCCCGCTACATAGGTATTGCCCAGAGGCTCAGCCTGACCAGCACTCGAAAAAATCCCGAAAGCGAGTATAAACGCGATTAGTATTAGAACCTGCTTCATGATCCACCTCATTTGCTGAATTTGCGGGGTCTCGGCTATGCAAAAAACCTATAGCGACAACACACTCTGCGCAATGTTATCGAAACAGCCGCTGGAAATATATCGGTAATGTGCCGAGAATCGGTTGTTTTCGCGGTAAGCCGATTCACTTCCATGCGAATTTAATCTCAATAATGCAAAGAATTGTCCAGATACGCAAGTTATCTTTCTCATATGTGAATAAAGATTAATTGCATATTACCGCTTTATATCGCTTGACGTAAATAATAGCAATTGTTATATTAAATGACGAGGCGGATTGCGATTGGTCTGTATTTTCTGAACTTGGCAATCTCCTTATATGTGTCGAACTCAAGCATCAGAAATAGAAGTGTCGAGGAGGAGTATGCGCAGAGCCATGAACCCGCTAAACAAGGGAACCGTGAACCGCAAAGCAAAGACGTGGCTGCTGGGGCTTCTCGTTGTGGCATTAGCCATTTTTATTTGCGCCGGACCGTCGCTGTTCGCGCAGCCGTCCGCCGCACAACCGGCCTCCGCGCCGAGCGGAGAACACGGCGGCGGCGAAGCCATTCAATTGCCGTTTGGTGAAGAAGCCTGGATTCCGCTGTTTATCGTGCTGGCGGGTGCGATTATCGCCCTCGGTTTCGGCGTCTACTGGTGGCGGAAAACCATGAAGCAGGATCCCGGCAGCGAACGCATGCAGGGTGTCGCGCGAGCGGTACAGGAAGGCGCGATGGCCTATCTCGCGAAACAGGTCAAGACGATGACTCCGGTCGTGATAGTGCTGGGCGTCGGCCTCTTTTTCCTCTACCGCAATCAGTATGCATTCATGGGGGATGAAACCGCTCTGATTTTAGGTTTGGGTGTGTCCATTGCTTTCCTGCTCGGAGTGACGGCCTCGTATCTGGCAGGATACGTAGGCATGGGCGTAGCGGTGCGCGGCAATGTGCGCGTGGCTAATGCCGCCCTCTCCAGCTTTAAAAAGGCTTTGGAAATCGCGTTTCAGGCGGGAGCCGTGAGCGGCATGTTTACGGTGGGTCTCGGTCTGCTGGGCGCGACGATCACCTTCATGATCTTCCAGCAGAATGCGATGTTTGTGCTGGTGGGCTTCGGCTTCGGAGGATCGCTGGCCGCGCTCTTTATGCGCGTGGGCGGCGGGATTTTCACGAAAGCCGCTGATGTGGGAGCCGATTTAGTAGGCAAGGTGGAAGCGGGGATTCCCGAAGATGATCCGCGCAACGCGGCCACGATTGCCGACAATGTCGGCGACAACGTGGGTGACTGCGCCGGTATGGCGGCGGACGTATTTGAATCTTACGAAGTAACTCTGGTGGCCGCGATTATTTTAGCGGCGGCCGTCGGATTTACTCTGCAAAGCTCCGGTTTCGGGGAAATGACCGGCAATACATTCACCGCGGCGTTCACGCTGAAGCTGGTGATTTACGCCTTGCTGGTGCGCGCGGTGGGTGTCGTGGCCTCCATTATCGGTGTTTTCGCCGTGCGCGGCAAAGATGATCCGAACATGAATCCCATGAAGCCGATTAACGTGGGTTTCTTTACCTCCGCGTTCTTTGCTTCGCTGGGTTTTCTAATTGTGTCGTGGTGGGTGTTCAAGACAGGCTATATGCCGGCCATTCCGCCGGAAGCAGACCGGAAACTCATCGGCTTGATCGAGAATTTCTGGTGGCTGGCATTTTTGGCGAACTTTTTCGGCATTGTACTGACGCAGATTATCGGCAAGATCACCGAGTATTTTACGGCGGTGGACAAGAAACCCGTTACGGAAATCGCATCTTCAGCTAAGACCGGCCCGGCTACGTTGATTCTGTCCGGACTCTCGGAAGGTCTTGAATCTTCCGTTTGGGGTATTGTGGCGATTGCCGCAACGATTTACGGAGCGTTTATTCTCTTTCCCGATCCAGCCTTTGCGGCTTATGCGATTGCACTGGCGGGTTTGGGACTCTTGGCTACGACCGGTTATGTGCTCGCGATGGACACTTACGGGCCGATTTCCGACAATGCCAACGGCATTTTCGAAATGTCGGGCGCGCTGAAGAACGCGGATGGCAGCGAAAATAAAGCCGCGCACAATATCGTTTCGCGGCTGGACATGGTGGGCAACACCACCAAAGCTCTGACAAAAGGATTTGCGATTGCCACGGCGGTGATCGCGGCGGTATCGCTCTATCGCTCGTTCCTCGATACCGTAGCCGTGCGCGACGCGGAAATTCTGGTCAAGAACATTCAGGTGAACCTGCCCGATGTGTTCATCGGTCTATTAATCGGCGGCGCGGTTCCGTTCCTGTTCTCATCCTTTGCGATTCGCGCGGTATCGCGGGCGGCGGTGCTGTTGGTGGAAGAAGTTCGCCGCCAATTCCGCACGATTCCGGGAATCTGGGAATACACGGGCGTCGGTGAAAAGGGCAAACCGGATTATGCGCGCTGCGTGGCTATTTCCACGGCAGCGGCACAGAAGGAATTGCTGAGTCCCGGACTTTTAGCCGTGTTTTCGCCGATTCTGATCGGCTTCTGGCTTGGGCCGTACTCGCTCGGTGGATTCTTAGCAGGCGCGATTCTCGTCGGGCAGCTCATGGCCGTGTTTATGTCCAACACGGGCGGTGCGTGGGATAATGCCAAGAAGAAAATCGAAGACGGATTCCTCGGCGGCAAAGGCAGCGAGGCACACAAAGCCGGAGTGATTGGCGATACCGTCGGCGATCCTCTGAAGGACACGGCGGGCCCCGCGCTGAATCCGATGATTAAGGTGATGAACCTCGTCGCGATTCTCATTGCGCCGAGCACTGTGGTCATGCGAGGCTCAGCGGGCGGCTGGGTGATGGCGTTTATTGCACTGGCTATTTTAACCGGAGCAATTCTGTTCTCGAAGCGCGGCGGCGTGGAAACGAGCACGGAATCGAGCCAAGCTGTCGCGAAGCATTAGAAAAACGCTGAAATGCTATTCCGCTGGGCGGGGTGTCCTTACCCCGCCCATTTCTTTTTCTGTCATTCTGGACACCGTTCTTACGGGCGTCCAGAATCTCTCGGGAACACTGATTCCGGCAGGGTCAGCGACCCTGCTCGGCGGAATAAAGAGCCGGGCGACCTGAAAGGGTCGCCCGGTTTTTCATGAAAAATATATCGGGTTCTCGCTACTTCAGCAAAACCATTTTTTGAATGGCTGACTGTCCGCCGGTATTCAAACGGGAAAAGTAAATACCGCTGGAGAGATTTCGCGCATCGAAATGGATCGTGTGCGAACCAGCATTAAACCGGCCGCTCGCAAGTGTTCGCACCAACCGCCCGTTCATATCAAATACAGACAATGTCAAATCCCCCGCGCGAGCCACATCGAACCGGATTGTCGTCGTTGCGTTGAATGGATTCGGATAGTTCGTATGCAGCGTGAAATCCTGCGCGACGCGAGCGCAAACCGATGCCGGCAGATCACGATCGCGGTCCGTCTTCAGAATAAAAAAATCACTGTTGTCGAAACCCATCCGGCCGATCAGCACATATCCACCGCCTGCCGTCACTGCACAATGTGTACAGCGGTAAGGAAGAACCCACAAGCTGTCGCCTGCCGCACTCAAACGCAGCATACCCCGGTTGCTGGCAATAACGAATCCGCCGTCGCGCACCAAAGCGATATTCCCGGTAGTAAGGTCATCCAGAATCATGAAATCCCGTGACCAAAGCGAATCGCCGTCG